>CAIYOV010000493.1 GCA_903927935.1 uncultured Bacteroidota bacterium
GCACAAAGAGCTGCTATTTCGTCACCAGCAAGCGGGTTACTGGTTTACCAAACTGATGGCAGCACTGGCTTTTATTATTGGGATGGCGGAGCTTGGGCGCAAATAAGTTCTGGGGGCCTTTCGGGGTCAGGCAATACTAATAATCTGGCAAAATGGACTTCTACTACAAACGTAGGGGCCTCTGTTATTGTTGACAATGGTTCAGGGGTTGGTATTGGAGCATCACCCGATGCATCAGCTAAATTAGATGTTAGTGATGCCAATAGAGGCATACTTCTTCCTCAGGTATCTTTAACTTCAGTTACGGATATTTCTACAATTACTTCACCGGCTACTTCCTTAATTGTTTATAACACAAACAGTTCTATTACCAATGGGGCTGGTACGGGCTTATATACTTACAATGGAAGTGCGTGGCAAAAACTGGCAACATCCAGTACTCCGTTTACCAACTGGGGAACCAACGTATGTCCTTCAACTTCAACTATAGTATATTCGGGCTTTGCCGCCAGCGGAAACGTTGGTCATTCGGGTAGCGGTGCTAACATGCAATGTTTAATAGCCCCTGCAAATTTTACTGGTGCTACTAATACCCCAGGTGTTAACGAAAATGGAGCTTTGTTTTATGGCGCTGAGATTACCACCACAGGTTATGGTGCATTAACTGCTTATGCCGGGTATGATGTTACATGTGCTGTATGTTTAGCTCGTAATTCGTCTATAACAATGATGGTTCCTGGCACTGTTTCTTGCCCTGGGGGGTGGACTCAGCAATATTGGGGATATTTAATGTCATCACATTACACTCAAAATAAAAGCGAGTTCATATGTGTGTTCAATACTCCTGTAAACGGAGCTGCTGGAACTACTGTTACTGGTGGGGCAAGTATATATCCTGTTGAAGCCGAGTTAGGTTCTTTAGCTGCTGCATCCGGATATATTCAGAACCGCGAGGTGGAATGCAGTGTTTGTACTAAATAAAATTTGAGAGCCAGTATAAAATAAACAATGTAAATAAGTGAAAAAGGGTTTGTTTTTAACCTTCTTAGTAAGTATAGTTTTAGCAGGCTCTGCGCAGCAGAGCCATAGCTTGCACGTAACTGTAAGTAGCACGCAAAATGTAGCTATCCAAACCAAGGCTTATTTGTTTGGCTATTTGGTTAACCGTAAAAAAATAATAGACACAATTGCTGCAGGTAGTGAGTTTGCCTTTAAGATAAACGATACCCTGCCCAAAGGTTTTTACAATGTAATGCTTTATACAGATTTGAAAGACACCAACGGCAAATACCAACGCCTGTCGTTTGATGTTATTAATGCAGGGGAGGATATTGACCTAAAGGTAAGTATGAATCCGGGGCCTAATCAACCAAGAATAGTAGCAAAAACAGGCGAGAATTTTATATACAACGATTACTTCCGTCAAAAGCAATTATTCGAAAGCAAAATTAGTGCAATCGAAACGGCTGTTCAACAATACCCAGTCGGTGATAATTTTCACGAACAACTGATTAAACAACAACAGCAGTTAAAAAAACAACAACAGCAGTTTCTTACAGCCTATGCGCAGCCAAAGCCAAATTCACTGGCGGGCAAATACATTCAATTGTTGCAACAAGGCACAAAAGTAAGAATAGAAAACGAAGATATTACCGACCCGCTTTTAAAACACACGCCTTTTATTCCATCGTTGGTTTGGGAATACATGAGCAGAGGCTTGGATGTGGTAAATGCCAACGAAAAGCCGAAGGGAATAATTAAACGTTTAGAGGCATTAATGCCGTTGTTGAAAAAGGATCAACAGGTCTATCTCTTTATGCTTGATGAACTGGTAAAGTCTTATGAGAAAACCGGTATGAATGAAATAGTGGTGTATTTGAATGAAAAGTATGTGCTTTCAGATTTCGGTAAAAATATGGCTGTTGCAAATACGGTGAAAGAAAAAAATGAGGTACTGAAAAGTATTTTAATAGGTCAACAGGCTCCCGATGTAATGGTAAGTAACGAAGGGGCTTTGCAACGGTTGTATGATATTAAAGCGAAGTATACCATGCTTCTGTTTTGGGAAAGCGATTGTGATCATTGCCAAAAACTTACTGATGAATTAATAGAGTATTACCATCAAAACAAATCGAAAGATTTTGAGGTAATAGCCTTAGCACTTGATACCTCACAGAAAGGCTGGCTCAGCTATATCGTAACACATAATTTCGACTGGATTAATTATTGTGATTTAGAAGGCTGGAAAAGTAAGGCGGTGAAAGACTATAACATTGTGGCTACCCCAAGCATGTTTTTATTGGATTCTAATAAAAGGATAATAGCAAAGCCAACTTCCATTAACGAATTAAAAGCTTTGAACCTATGACAAAACTATTCGTAAAAGATAATTTGCGTAGAAAACTAACTTCTGTAATAAAATTTGCAATCATGAAAAAGCAGCAATATTTCACACCAGCAAGAACCTTGAACCTGATGGTTCATACTTCAGCAATGGTTTTAATTATGCTTTTAAGCCAGTTCTCCTATGGTCAGGAAGGCATAACGGTTGATAATGCAGTGATAAATGTACCATCAGGTATGTTTTTTGGTACCGGTGGTGATATTACTATGCAAAACGGAGGTGGTCAAATTGATAATGCCGGAACTGTAGAATTAAAGGGTAACTGGAATCAAAATGCAGCAAGCGGTGGTTTAACTGCCAGTGCCGGTACTGTAGTGTTAGATGGCGGAGCTCAGACTATTGGTGGTAGTGTTTCAACTACTTTTGCCAATGTTACTTTAGGGGGCACCGGTATTAAAACTTTAGGAATAGCGACCACGGTAACCGCTACACTAAATGTGGCTGACAGAGAATTAGCAACCGCTGCAAACGCTTTAACTATAAATACAACCGGCACCATTACCCGAACTACCGGCTACATCAGCAGTCTGGCAGGAGGGTACCTGGCCAGAGCTACCAACTCTACGTCTACTTATTTTCTCCCGGTTGGCGGTCCTAACGGTGGTCTTTTCCGCCCTATGGAAATTACCCCGGCTACCAATACTTCTAATAATTTTAAAGTAAGGTTTGTAGCATCAAACCCTAATTCTGTTATAGGAGCTACTACGGATGGTACCATCTGTTCGGTTAATGCAGCCTTTTATCACGAGGTTACACAAACCGGAGCCGATGCCGCTTTGCTGACTATGTATTTCAGCAGTGCTATTGATGGTAACTTAACGCGCATGGCGCATTGGCAGGGCGCACCGGTATGGACCAATATGAGTGCAACCACCGCAGCTGCCGCTTATGGTTTAACAAATGCCTTATCAAAATCTGCCTGGAGCGATTTCTCCACCTCCTCATTTGCCCTCGCAATTCCCCTTACCCCACCTGCCCCTGTTGCCACTGCTGCAACCAATATTACCTGTGGTGGTACTTCTTTTACAGCCAACTGGAACGCATCAGCTGATGCCCTAACTTATTTGTTAGATGTTTCTACATCTAATACCTTTTCCAGTTTTGTAGGAACGTACAACGCCCTAAACGTAGGCAACGTTACCACCCTTAGTATTACCGGCCTTACTACCGGAACCACCTATTATTACCGGGTTCGTGCTCAAAATGGTTGCGGCAATAGCCCGTATTCTAATATTATTGTAGCATTTATTTCTACAGCTACTCCACCGGCTCTTACCCTTCAGCAAACAGCCGTGGGTATTATGAATATTGATTACGATGGATACATTAATACCGGTAAGAAAAAATGTTTGTATTATGTAGGGGTAGCGCCACCAACGGGCCTTACCAGCACCCCTTTCCCTGACCCTGCCGACATGGGTTCCACAAACTTAACCATACCGGGTTCGGCTATAGTGGCAAATAAAGGACTTACCTATACATATGTAATAAATAACACCAATCTGCCACCGTGCGGTGCCTTTTACTCTTTTGATATGAATACGCTAAATAGCAGCACCCCCGATTTGGGTGTTTCTACATATGGGCCATCAGGCAGTGCTTATACTAATGCTTTTACCAGCTTTGGTACTGCTAAAACGGTTAGCGGTACAGGTAACACGGTTCTGCAAATAACAGGTAATACAAAAGTTGGTTATTATACCACTGGTGGTGGGGCTACAAATTATAACACTACCAACCTGCCTACCCGGGTAACAATTACTATTAGCGGGGGGGTTAGTACTGGTTGGTCGCTTGTAGGCACTAAATATCAGTTCCCAATCACTAGCAGTTTTACAGTAAACGTGTTGTATGAGGCCGATGCCAGTGGCTATGCCAGCGGCTTTTTATTCGACAATAATACAGATATGACCGGTTGCCCTTATATGACTTGTCCTTCGATAGGTTCCAGTTCTTATGCGGCTAACTCTTGGTACCCAATAAAATATCTTTTCAATTCCATGCATAGTTTAAATGCAGGTCCGGCATATACCGCCAATACTGCACTTTTAGCAACCTATGGTTCGGTATACATGGCATTTAATCCAACCTTTACAGCTATTGCTTCACCAACTACACCAACTGTTGCAGTAGTAAATGCTTGCGGTAGTTCTACCTTAACGGCAAGCAACTATTCAGGTACCTTAACCTGGAGCACTACAGAAACAACTCCCTCTATTACTACTTCAACACCGGGCACCTATACAGTAATTCAGAATTCTGGCGGATGTAACAGTTTGCCGGGTAGTGGCGTAGCTGCGCCTATTACAGTACCTGGTGCTATTACCACAGTAGCAACAGCCGGCACGTATTGTGCGAGCACGGTGCTTACCGCTACAGGAGGCTCAGGAGGCACTATCTTTTATCAGAGCACAGTTTCAAACAATGTCGTTACCAATATAGGTGGCACACCTCAAACCATTACCACGAATGGTACCCATTATTTCAGAGCGTATAATAACGGATGCTGGGGCACCCAGGGCAGTGCGGCCGTAACCATTGATCCGGCAACGGTGCCGGGCGCAGTAAC
>CAIYOV010000494.1 GCA_903927935.1 uncultured Bacteroidota bacterium
AGTATTAGTTTTTTCATGTTTTTTATTTTAAAATTTAGTTGGGTTGAATTTTAATATCTACTTGTTTTACGATACGCCCGTAAAAAGTTTCGTTTTCCACCATTTGGATTTAAAGTATTTACAAACCTTTTGTTGTAAATGCGATAAAACAAACAGCCCTCGTTAAAAAATAACGAGGGCTGTTTGGATATTAAATACCCTTTAAGGGATTTAAGGGCATCTACTCTTTCACAAACCTGATTGTTTGTAAATTACCGTTCAGCTGAATCTGAACGATATAAACTCCAAGAGCCAACTTACTTACATCAACTGTTTCTGTCCCTTGTTTGAAATCGTTATAATGTTTCGTCCAAACTTCTTGGCCAATGCTATTGAACATTTTCATTTCAATATTCTGCGCCTTGCTCAGGTCTAATTGAATGTTACAAATATCATGTGCCGGATTAGGGAACACTTTAATTAAAGCAATATCCTTCACCTGCACCACTCCGTTCGGATTGCCCAAAGTAACACTCGCAATCTTAATACATCCTGTTTGGTCGGTAATGGTTACAGCATATACACCGGCCGGCAAATTAGAAACAGAAGCTGTAAGAGCTCCGTTACTCCAGCTATAAGTATAGGGAGAAGTTCCACCGCTCGGGTTAGCTGTAATAGAACCATCACTATTTCCCTGTGTAGGATTCTGACTGTTGAAAGTAACGTTAACCGAAGAGTTATCGGTAACAGAAGCAGTGTTGATGTTCTTGCAACCGTTTGCATCGGTAATAGTTACCGTATAAGAACCTGCAGCAATACTTTGAAGATTCTGTGATGTTGCACCGTTGCTCCATTGGAAAGTATAAGGCTGTGTTCCTCCCTGAATGGTCAGATTAATCTGTGGACTGATCTGACATGTTCCGTTAATAGGATTCAATGCAGAACTTGGAGCCGAAGTAGCAGTCACCTGTGCTGTTCCGGTTCCGGTGCAACTGTGGCCATCAGTAACTGTTACTGAATAAGAACCTGCACTGAGGTCAATATTATTCACAATGGTTGCTCCGTTGCTCCAGTAATATGTATAAGTTCCGTTGCCACCTGATGCTACGGCCGCTGCAGTTCCGTTCTGCTGTCCGCAATTTGCGCTGGTAGTCGTAACATTTACAGTGACAGCGGCAGGATTAACTAAAGTTACTGATTGCACGGCTACACATTGTGCATTATCATGCACACTCACCGTATAAGTTCCTGCACTAAGACCTGTAACCGAAGTTCCGCTACCTCCGGTGCTCCAGTTGTACGTATATGGTTGATTACCGCCTGTTGCACTGGCTGATGCACTTCCGTTTGTTCCCCCAAAACATAATGGAGAAGTTGGAGTAGCCGTTATAGTGGGTGCACCGTTATTGCTGATGGTAGCAGTATTTACTACTGAACATCCGGTGTTATCTGTAACTGTCAGCGGGTAACCACCAGCTGCCACATTCGATATAACGTTGGTGGTTGAGCCTGTGCTCCAGCTGTAAGTATATGGAGAAGTTCCACCGTTTACAGTAGCCGTTGCGCCCCCGTTGCTCTGGTTACAGGCGGCCTGTGTAGTTGAAAAAGTAACACTTATGTTAGAAGCCACATTAGTAATGTTTGCAGATGCCGAAGCAGTACAGCCTGTTGGGTTAGTTACTGTAACTGAATACGTGCCCACAGCAAGACCGGTAATTGACCCCGCAGAAGAGTTATTGCTCCAGTGATAGGTAACACCGGTAGGGTTGTTAGGTAATGCAGCAGCAGAACCATTGTTTTGACTGCAACTTGCATTGTGCGCATCAATAGTAACCGCAAAATTACTGGTCGCACTACTTACAGTAGCAGAAGCAGTAGCAGTACATGCATTAGCATCTGTTACGGTTACCGTATAAGAAGCAGGGCTAACACTTGAAACTGTTTGTGTAGTAGCATTTGTATTCCAATGGTAAGTATAATTACCTGCACCACCTGCTGCCGTTACCGTAACCGAACCATTTGCCTGACCACAGGCAGCATCAGTAGAACTTCCGGTTGCTAAAAGTGCGGCCAAAGGTTGCGTGATGTTTACTGAAGACGTGGATGAACATTGATGAGCATCAGCAACTGTCACCGTATAACTACCGGCAGGCTTGTTACTGATGGAAGAAAGGGTTCCGCCTCCGCTCCAACTGTAAGTATAATTCGGAGTTCCGCCTGTAGCAGTCACCGTGGCAGAACCGGATGAGCCGCCATAACATAACACCGATGCAGAAACAGCAGACAAGGTTGGTTTAGCATAAACCGTAATGAAACTGTTTTGTGTAGAAGTATTGCTGCCGTTAGCATTTGAAGCTGTAAGCGACACAGCATAAGTTCCTGCCGCATTATAAACTACCGAAGGGTTTTGTGCCGATGAACCGCTTGGAGTTCCTCCGGTAAATGTCCAACTGTAAGAAGTAGGGCTGCCGGTCGAAGTGCTGGTGAAATTTACAGTTGAACCTGCACATACTGCCGTGTTGTTGGCTGTAAACGAAGCTGTAGGTCCGCTGCCGCCTGTAGTAGTGCAAATAATAGGCAGAATAAAATTATCAAGGTTTACTCCCCATGATGTATCCGCATTACTGTAACTATACCAAACATTGTCCGCTTGCAGTTCCCATCCGTTATTTGGAAGCGGTGCATTATTGATGCCTGTAGTTACAAGTCCCACTGTATCGCCTGCTGCATAGGTATATGTAAATCCAATATAGAAGTCACCGGTAACTGTAGGTGGTGTAGCAAATGTTACCTGAGTAAGTACCTGGTTGGTAACATCGGTTGCGATAGTGCTGATAAGCACATTTTGAGTAGCGAGTAAAGTGCCAGGCCTTCCTCCCGTACCATTAGCATTCCATACACCCGCAGTTATATGAGCTGTGGCAGGTGTATTGGTGTGCGCATGAGCAAAGTAGAAAACTGCACCGGTTACCTGTGCAGTTGTGGTGTTTGTATATAATTCAGATTTGCCCAAATCTCCATAACCATTATGGCCGGCAAAATAACCCCATTGGGTACCTGCACCGTAAAGACGCAAAGAATCAGTTGGGAAAGCATAAATATTTGAAAGCGTATCGCAGCTTTGTGTTCCGCCACCCTGAATTACAGTAATGTAACTTGTTTTAGTTGCTAAATTATTCCCATTGGTATTGGTGGCAGTTAATGTAACAGTGTAAGTTCCAACCGTATTGTAAGTAATAGTTGGGTTTTGTGCAGTTGAAGTTGCAGGCGTTCCTCCGGCAAACGTCCAGCTCCATGAAGTTGGTGTGTTAGTGGAAAGATCGGTAAATGCTACAGTGTTACCCACTACCACGGTAGTTGGAGTTCCTACCAAATCTGCAACTGGTGCCGAGCCGGTCTGTGCGCCCGAGTTGTAAACATTTACATTATCCAGAAAAATGTTGTTGCCGTAGGCACAGGCATTCTTGAATGCAAAGCGAACACTGACTTGTCCGTTCAAAGAAGCAAGCGAAACAGAATCCTTTTTCCATTGAGCTGCTGTTGGTACGAAATTATTAGCCGTTGCTGTTCCGGTGTTTAACTGGCTTCCTCCTTTCTTCCATAACGAAGTCCACGTAGCACCGCAGTTGGTAGAATAAAGAACCTCCAGTGAATCTTCATAACCTGCTGTGGTATAAGGTGCGTAAGCATAATCCCATTTAATTCTTCCCGCACTTACACCGCTAAAATTATAGGAAGGTGTAATCAACCAGTCCTTCTGCCCGGCAGCATTGTAGTTAAAGTTGTTTACATAGGCACTCGCACTTGAAGTCCCAAAGCCACTGGCAGATGTTGTTCTTGCCCAGGTAGTTGATGCATCGGCATTGTTCAGAGACCAGCCTGTTGGCGGAAAAGTTGCTGATTCAAACCCTTCGGTTAAAGGGAGTGAGTTGCTGCCCGATACTGTGATATAAGCTGTTTGTGTTTTTGTATTACTGCCGTTGCTGTTAGTTGCAACCAGCGTAACCGTATATGTTCCGGCAGCATTATAAGTAACGGTTGGATTGGCTGCAGTTGAAGTGGCAGGTGTTCCGCCTGCAAATGTCCAGCTATAGGTATTGCCTGTACCTGTTGATGAATTGGTAAAGTTTACCGTTTGTCCTGTGCAAATAGTTGTTGGACTGCCTGTAAAGTTAGCCACCGGTGCTCCGGAGGTACTGCAAACGCTGGAAGTAAATAAAGTGGAACGCACGTTAGTAAGCACAGTATTCATGTAATTGGCCTGTTGGGTCGTAAACAGAACCGGGCAACTGCTGTAATCCATAAAGTCTTCATACAAATCTCCATATGATGAATTACCGGTACAAGAGGTAATTGGAGAACAACCGAAATTCGATGTTTTTGAATCGGGTGTATCGCTAAAGCCGTCATCTGTATCAGGGAACACATTACCACAAGCATTGCTTGCCAAATCTCCCCAGGTATGGTGCAAACCTAAGTAGTGACCTACTTCGTGTGACCAAGTATGACCTGACATCATTCCCCAGTAATAATCAAGCACCACTCCGTCAATATTCGCAGCGGGAAGACCTGATGTTGATGCCACATAGGCGTACCCGCCTATACCCTGAAATTGTGTATTGCCGCAAAGGCTTACTATCCAAAAGTTGAGATAATACCGTCTGTCCCATGGATTCATTCCACCGGTGGCGGTTGACTTCATGTTATCTGACTCAGTATTCGGATCCCAACAGGTCTTTGTAATAGAAAGCCTTTCTATACCTGTTGTAGGATTTCCGCTGGGGTCTTGTTGTGCAAGGCAAAACTGAATTTGCGCATTTGCAGCAAAAGGCTGAACCACAGAGCGGGCAGAATTCAAATCGGTGTTTGCCTTGGTGTAATCCAGGTTCATTTGAGCAATCATTGCCTGAATGGTAGTGGTAGATATATTTTGTGCTGCAGTGTTATACAACACATGGACTACCACCGGGATAGTTCTTATAGCACGGGCAGAAAAATAAGGATCCTGTTGACCGGTAGCCACCCATTTGCGAAGTGTGTTTTCACTAACCTTCATATCGTTATCGTAAGTTGCATCGCTTGCACGAAGTTTTCCGACAACTTCGGTTGAATAGCAGGTGCGTTGTGCAAATGCAGAAATACCAATAGCCGTAACTAACACAGAGAATAGAATTCTTTTTAGCATATTTTTTGATTGGTTAAAAAATGGAGGTCAAATGTAACCGTTAGACTATAACGGCAAAATACATTCGCTGTTAAGAGATTGAATTGTGAATAGACAGTTGACAACACAGAATAAGATATTGGTTACCGGGTGAAGAGAATGCTAGCGCTTTCTCATTTTCAGCAATCCGTGTATTTTAGCCCCTCGTAAAACAAAGCAATGGCACAATTTGAATTGATAATGCCCAAGATGGGCGAAAGTATTACCGAAGCAACCATTCTTAAATGGATGAAAAAAGAAGGCGATACCGTGAAGTTAGATGAAGCAGTTCTTGAAATTGCAACCGATAAAGTAGATTCCGAAGTTCCGTCTCCTGTTGCAGGTATAATTCAAAAGTTACTTTATAAAGAAGGCGATGTGGTGGCAGTTGGTAAAGCAGTGGCAGTGCTTGAAACTGATGCAGCGGATGCGGGAGTTGTGAGGCTGGAAGTTAAAACGCAGAAGGCTGAAGTGGTAAAACCCGTAGTGAGCATCTCACAACCGGTAAGCGTTAATCCGCAACCTGCAACTTCTTCTGACAGATTTTATTCTCCGCTCGTGCTGAACATTGCGCGGCAGGAAGGAATTTCGATGAGCGAATTAGAATCGCTTGCCGGAACCGGTGCCGAAGGCCGTGTTACTAAAAAAGATATTCTCTCTTACGTTCAAAACCGTTACGCTCAGCCACAGGTTCAGCCGGTAACTAAGGTAGTTGAACAACCAAAAGCAGAAACCACCAACGTTGTTGCTACCAAATCTTACAGCGGCAATGTGGAGGTTATCGAGATGGACCGAATGCGCAGACTGATTGCGGATAACATGGTAAAAAGCAAACAGACTTCAGCTCACGTAACCAGTTTTGTGGAGGCTGATGTGACTAATATTGTTCTGTGGCGTAATAAAGTGAAGAAGAAGTTCAACGACCTGTATGGAGAGAACCTGACCTTCACTCCTATTTTTATTGAGGCGGTGGTTAAAGCCCTGCGCGATTTCCCGATGGTGAATGCCTCAGTTGATGGCACCAACATTATTGTAAAGAAAGATATCAATGTAGGAATGGCGGCCGCACTACCTACCGGTAACCTGATTGTGCCGGTAATTAAAAATGCCGACCTGCTGAACATTGTAGGCATTGCCAAAAAAGTAAATGACCTTGCCGGCCGTGCCCGCGAAGGCAAACTGATGCCCGATGAAATTGATGGAGGAACTTATACCGTTTCGAACGTGGGAACCTTTGGCAATGTAATGGGCACTCCGGTTATTCTTCAGCCACAGGTGGCCATACTTGCTACCGGTGCAATCAAAAAGAAACCAGTTGTTATTGAAACCGAACAGGGCGATACCATCGGTATCCGCCATATGATGTTCCTGTCGCACAGCTACGACCACCGCATTGTTGACGGGGCCTTGGGCGGTTCGTTCGTGCGCAGGGTGGCTGACTACCTTGAGCAGTTTGATGTGAACCGCGATATCTGATGCTGAGCACCACCGGTTACTACGCGCAGGAAATTTGCTGCGATGCCACTTCTCCCAACATTCCAGATAAAGCTTCTTTCTTTTTTAAGAGCAGGTATCATAAGCATGATGTAATTACAAAGGGCAGAGTGCATGTTGATTTCAGTCTCCACTTTATCAAGCAACCGGTACAGCCCCTGGGTATTTGGCGCTGCTGCGTTAATTACTGGCTAAAGGAAACTCCTACAGAAATAAGTTATTAGGACGGCTTGGAATATTACAAAGATGGTTTCCGTAAGGCACTTGCCGAAGCAGAAAAATTCGTGAAGCTGAAATATAATTTCACGAGTGTTTTTACTCGCCTACCGATGCAGAATTTTTGGAAAAGTATAAAGCCATTTTAGCGAAACAGGCAGCCGGTTAAGCTTTGCTGCCGTTTAGCTTTGTATAGAGTGCTTTTATTGCAAGCACCAGCAAGGCCAGCAGTATTACAATAAGCAGTCCAAATTTAATGTACACGCACCAGTAGTAAATACTGAAACTCATTTCGCTGACATTGTTTGCATCTGCCCTCAAAAATTTAAGAAGGTGAACATTTTCCACCGCATCAAATATTCCGGGTAATACAACTAACCAGATGGGCAACTTAAAACTATCCGTCAAACTTCTGAATGCAAAGAAGATAGTTGCCGTATAGGTGAGAATAAAAACAAAATCGAGATAGGTATTGCTTTCAATCCATTCTAACCGGCAACTGCTTACCAGCAACTCCTTAAACGCAGTTATAGAAGGCGCTAACTCAAGAGGAATAATAATATCCTTTCCGCAACCGGATTGCTTTTCCGTCCATAGCATTCCAATCATGGTCACAATAAAAATTGCGAAACTGATGAAGAATAAATTTTTGTTTTTCATCTGCAGTTAATTTAACGCAGATGAAAATACGCTATTACCACCAGCCTTAAAACAATAGCGCGAAGGGTTTTTCCTTCGCGCTATTGTTTTTTTGTATCGCGTTGCAAACGCTTTTATTGTTGCAGCCTCGTTTCAAACGTGGACGAGTTAAGGCTTCTGCGTTAAGTCCTTAGTCGCTTGCCTATAGCTTGGCTACAGTCTAAGAATAGTGGGAATTATTGTTAGAGTGTTGAACACTAAACGTAGTTTTTACTAACCTTATACTTAAATTTTGAGACTCTGGTTATAGTAAAATAATTTCCAATTCTAAAGATGGATTTCAAAGTACTGAATCCAGTAAAATGGTTCCAAGCTCTGTTATCGGTTCCATTTTTTTTAAATAAAATCAAGTTCTTGTGTGGTGTTTTTATAACCGTATAGTTCTTTTTGTTATTTTTAATCCAAGAGGCAACATGTTGTGTAGACCTCATCCATGAATCATGAAATAG
>CAIYOV010000495.1 GCA_903927935.1 uncultured Bacteroidota bacterium
GTGGGCTTTGGTTTTTCAAAGTATTTCTTCTGCATTAATCAGAACCCTTACTTTATTTTACTTCAGTAAGTGGATGCCCCGGTTTGTTTTCAGTATGGCTTCCTTTAAGCAGCTTTTTGGCTTTTCGTCTAAACTTCTCGGAACGGGCTTAATCCAAACCATTCAAAACAATCTGTATTCTATACTTATAGGTAAAATGTTGTCAGTAAAAGACTTGGGCTATTATACCAACGGCAGACAATATCCCGAAACCTTGTCAACCATTATTTCGCAAGTAGTAACCGGTGTTGCCTTTCCGGTGTTAGCTTCCCTCCAAAACGAAAGAGAGCGAATGCTTGCGGCTTGCGGTCGCTTAATGCGGGTAACCGGATTTTTTTTGATGCCCATGTTAACCATGCTTGCACTCTTAGCCGCACCGGCCGTACATTTTTTTTTAACGGATAAGTGGATGCCAATCGTCAGGGTGATTCAATGGCTTTGTTTTGCGCGAATGATGGCCGCTTTTAATGGTGTAAACGTAAACATACTCACCGCTTTTGGCCGCAGCGATTTATTCTTTAAAGTAGAAGTCTCCAAATCGCTCCTGCCTATAATTATTTTACTGATTACTATTTCTTATGGTGTGGAAGCTGTTGCGGCCGGTATGTTTTTTTCCACAGTTATTGCTTTCTTCATCTATTCCTATTACCCCGGTAAATTATTTGGGTTTGGGGCTATCAGGCAAATAAAGGAGATGATGACAGTAATTTATGCCACGCTGCTTATGGCTGCCTGTGTTTATGGCATTACGCTTATTTTGCCGGGCGATTTTCTGAAACTCCTGATTGGCGGAACTGCAGGTATTGGGGTATATCTTGCAGTAGCTTATTTAATGAAGATGCAGGAACTGTATGATATAAAAGAAATGATTCAAACAATTTTTTTGAAAAAGCTGATTAACAAAAATACAGAAAGTCCAGTATGAATAAGCAACCTTTAATTTCAGTAATATACCTTAAGCCTTTAAATTGCTTGGCGGTGCCAGGGCAAAAAATGATAAGCTGTTTTAATAACATTTCTATACCATGAAAAAAAGACTGTTAATAGTTGTTGACCACTTGTTGCAACATGGGGCGGAAAGATATACATATGAACTTTGCAAGGCTATTGATAAAGAAGAATTTGAAGTTACCGTATTAAGTTTAAATAAGCTGCATGAAGCAAATAATTATTACGGACCTCTTCTGAGGCAATTAAATGTAAATGTAATAGACTACGACAGGGAATCAGTATTTAGGGTTTTTAATAACAGATGGCTGGGGGATATTGTAAAAAAACTAATAGGTATTACAAAACTAATAGGTAAAGATATTGGCCGCCAGTTGCAGCACAGGCTTTTGCATAAAATATTAAATCAATACCAGGTTATTGCTTTAATGAAAATTGAGAATTTTAATACCTATCAAGAGGTTTTCGCTGAATATAAAAATTTAGTCATTCATTTATTAAGCACTAAGCCGCAATATCCGGTAAACCCCTATATTAATTTGCCTGCCAGAAATTACAATTTTGTAATCCTTTCCGGTGACCAAAAAGCGCATGTTCTGGGCACCGATTTTACTGCCCCGGTTAATAAGGGGCAATTACAGTTCCATGAATTGCCTCTGTTTATGGATTTAACAGGCCGCTATAATAATTATTTGCAAAAAGAGACCGAAGAGCCTGTTATTGGTATTTTTTCAAGAATAAGCATGGATCAGCCAACTATTATCATGTTAGTGGCTTTTAGCTTAGTAATTAAAAGATACCCCAATGCCAAACTATTATTTTTCGGTGCTTGTTATGAGCAATACGTGCAGGATTTTTTTATGCTGAATTGCGAAATACTTAAAATGCAGAACAATGTAAAATTTATGGGTCACGTTCCAGATCTTAAGGAAGCAATCGTTACTAATAAGATATCACTGGCATGGATGAATATTTCGGGTGACGCTATGGGATATTCATCTATTGAAATACTTTCATATGGCTTGCCGGCAGTTTTTTTTGACGTTTCTGTAAGCGGTGATACTACCACAGGTTTAGTTGTAGAAAACAGAAAATTGTGTTTTAAGGATATTGAGGAATTTTTGGAAATAACGGCTACTGTTTTAGCCAACCATCAGGAACGGGAAAAGCTCTCAAAGATCCTATACAAATATGTTCATGCAAAATATGAAGTAGACGGGAACAGAATTGAAGAACTACAACAGTTATATAGCAGTTTAGTGGCTGGAGTTTAGAAATATTTAATAGTAGAAATTCCTATGACAGAAAACAAACCAAACATACGTGCTATTGCTCTTTACCTGCCTCAATATCATCCAATACCCGAAAATGATGAATGGTGGGGCAAAGGATTTACAGAATGGACTAATGTAACCAAAGTAACCCCTCGTTTTAAAGGCCATTATCAACCCCAGCTTCCTACTGACCTTGGTTTTTACGATTTGCGCTTGATTGACATAATGGAGCAACAGGCTAAACTGGCAAAAGAACATGGAATATCGGGGTTCATGTATTATCACTATTGGTTTAATGGTAAGAGAGTACTTGAGTTTCCGGTTAATAATTTGCTAAAAAAGAAAAAACCCGATTTCCCATTTATGCTTTGCTGGGCCAACGAAAACTGGAGCCGTAATTGGGATGGAGGGTTTAATAAAGTATTGTTGCAACAGAATTACTCCTTAGAAGATGACCGAAAACACATGGAATACTTATGTTCCGAAGTTTTTAGTGATGAGCGATATATTAAAATTGACAATAAACCGGTATTTACAGTTTATAAACCCGAACAGTTCCCAGATGCAAAAAAAACTGCGAGTTTATGGAACGAAATATGTATTGAATTCGGCTTTAAAGGAATTTATCTGATTAAAGTAGAAAGTCTCACCGACAGAACTCCTCCTGCTGATATGAACTTTGATGCAGCACTTGAATTTCAGCCTGAGTGGATAAATCTTCCCGCTCGCTTGTCACATTCATTAATAGAAAAAATAAAATTTATTCTAAGGGGTAAAGTAAAATTGCCTTTTGTTAGAGACAAGGTTTTTGATTATAAACAGATAAAAGACAGAGCAATTAAAAAACAGCTACCTGCCTATAAATTGTACAGAGGTATTACCCCAGGCTGGGACAATACCCCAAGAAGAGAAACCGGAGCCACTATTTTAGCCAATTCGAATCCCGAAATTTATGGAGAATGGCTTCAATATCTGGTTGCTAATTTTCAACCATACTCCGGAAACGAAAATTTTATTTTTATAAATGCCTGGAACGAATGGGCAGAGGGGAATCATCTGGAGCCATGTCTGAAATGGGGGCGTAAATATTTAGAGGTGACAAAAAAAATAATTGAAAATACCTAAGGCTTCCATAATTATTCCCAACGGGTTACAGGTTACCTGTTTAAAACAGGGTATTGATAATGTATGTATTCAAAAAAATAATGGATGAAAAATAGGTTATCAAGAAAAGTACAAGAACGATTAATTTATCAGGTTGTAAACTTTTTAAATAAGGTA
>CAIYOV010000496.1 GCA_903927935.1 uncultured Bacteroidota bacterium
ATTTGCGGGTAATGAATTTCCTTTCTAAAGTTTTAATCCTGTTTTTAGCGTTTATTTCGCTTGCCTCATTCAAAAGGCAAGCGGTAGACGATTGGGTATATGAACAAGAGAAGAAAGGAATAAAAGTTTTTACCAAAAAAGGGAAATGGGGACACCTGCGCGACAGCAAAGCTACAATGCAGGTTTCAGCTACACCTGCACAAATGCTTGCCACCCTCACCGATTTCGATAATTATACTACCTGGTTTCCCCGCTGCAGTAAATCGCGTTTGGTGGCCCGACTCAATGAAAACGAGGCCATCGTTCATCTTCACTTCAACGCTCCCTGGCCAGTTAAAGACCGGGACTGCGTAATTCGAGTAAAGGTAGAAAAGGACAATAATACGGGTGTTATTACCCTTCTCGAAACTTCAGAACCAAAATACATCCGCGAAGAAGCTGATGTGGTGCGCATTCAGCAAATACAATCGCTTTGGAAGTTAACCCCCAAAAACGGAGGGACGGAGGTGTTAAATGAATACTCCTCTAATCCGGGCGGAAGCATTCCGGACTGGATGACCAACACGCAAAGTGTAGAAAACCCCATGGTTACTTTCGAAAACCTTCAGGGAAAAAGTTCCAGCAAAAAATAATTTCGTTTCCATCCCACTCAATAAACTTTCTTTTAGTTCGTCTGTTGTTACACAAAAATTTATGGCAAAAAGTATTTATGATTTTGAAGTAAAAGGTCTGGATGGCAAGCCCGTCAAACTATATGCCTATAAAGGGAAAGTTCTTTTGATAGTGAATATTGCCAGCAAATGCGGGCTAACTCCTCAACTGGAAGGGCTTCAAAAGCTCTATGAAAAATATAAAGGCAAAGGATTTGAAATTCTGGCATTTCCTTCTAACCAGTTTGCCGGTCAGCAGCCGGAGAACGGCTCTGTTATTCAGGATTTCTGTTCTGTTAATTATGGGGTTCAGTTCAAGGTTTTCGATAAGGGAAAGGTGAAAGGAAAGGATGCTCAGCCGCTTTATCAGTATCTGGCAAAGGAAACCGGCAACCTGCTGAGAAGTAATTATCCGGTCTGGAATTTTCAGAAATATATTATTGACAGAAACGGCAAAGCGGTGGATTGGTTTAACCCCTGGAAGTTGCCAAATGACGACAAAATAACCGAAGTGATAGAAAAATGTCTGAATACACCGCCTGTTGAAAACAAAAAGTAGCTCTGGCTCGCAAATTGACTGCATGCGGACTACATTTGTAACCCGATTAAGCGAAAAACAAACATTTAAAACTTAAAATCAATAAACAATGGCAACTCAATTAACAGACAGTAATTTCAAAGAAACAGTTCTTGACAGCGGCAAAGTAACCCTGGTAGATTTTTGGGCAGAATGGTGCGGACCTTGCAAGGCAATAGGACCCATGATTGAAGAAATCTCGAAAGAATATGAAGGCAAAGCTATCATAGGCAAAGTAGATGTAGACAGCAATCCTGAAACAGCTATGAAATACGGTATCCGTAATATTCCAACTATCCTATTCATCAAAGGTGGACAGGTGGTTGACAAGCAAGTAGGAGCAGTGCCTAAAGCAAGCTTAGTAGCGATGCTGAACAAACATCTTTCGTAATTGAAAGTTGAAATATTATTCTTGTAGGGGCAATTCGTAATTGCCCCTTTATTTTTTATGCTCGACCAAAGCCATTTTCCCGAAATAGAAAACCTTGAACTGCTTGCCAAGCAAGTGGTAGAGGGATTTATTATAGGGTTGCATAAATCTCCGTTTCACGGTTTCTCGGTTGAGTTTGCAGAGCATCGCCTTTACAACCCGGGCGAATCAACCAAACATTTAGACTGGAAAGTTTTAGCACGCACGGGTAAGATGTTTGTAAAACGTTATGAGGAAGAAACCAACCTCCGTTGTCAGATTGTGATTGATGCCTCGTCATCCATGTATTTTCCGAACGATGCGGAGATGAACAAACTCCGTTTTTCTATTCTTTCGGCTGCGGCTTTGGTGAACTTATTAAAACGTCAGCGCGATGCTGCGGGGCTCAGCATTTTTACTGATGAAGTTATTTTCAACAGCGATGCCAAGAGCAGTACCAAACATCATCAACTATTGTTTGCGCAACTGGAAAGTTTATTGGCTAAAAAACCGCTGAACGTAAAAACCAACGCAGCAAAATGTTTGAACGAAATTGCCGAGAGCGTTCATAAACGAAGCATGTTTATTATCTTCAGCGATATGTTTTCGAACATGGATAAAGATAAGAGTGATGAACTTTTTTCTGCACTTCAGCATCTAAAATACAACAAGCATGAAGTGATTCTTTTTCATGTGGTAGATAAAAACAAAGAGCTTGATTTTAAATTCGAGAACCGTCCTTATCAGTTTATAGATATGGAAACGGGAGAGAAGATAAAACTGCATAGTAACGAGGTAAAGAACTTTTATGTAGAGCAAATGCAGAAATTCGAAATCAGTTTAAAGCTACGATGCGCTCAGTTCAAAATAGATTTTGTGGAGGCCGACATCAATAATGATTTCCGGCAGGTGTTGCTTCCGTTTTTGACGAAGCGCGCAAAGATGATGTAGAAATAAAATGACTGCCTTTTGGGTTTTTGCAGTTTAATGCAACCCTTCTGAAAATACCCCCCTCAGTTATTTGCTTCATTATATTTGAAGCCTGATCGCTCAAACTATCATTAATTCAAAAACACATTATGAAGAATTTTTTACGCATTGCTGCCGCTTTGTTTGTGGTTACATGCTTCTTTACAACTGAAATTTCTGCACAAAATTTAGTGCTCAATCCAAGTTTTGAACTTACCAGTGCCTGTCCTCAGGGAATCAGTCAGTTTAACCTTGCTACTAATTGGTCGCAGGGCAACTCCGGTGCGGATAGCTGTACTACGGCTGATTTATATGCCGGTTGCACACCGCAATTTGGCGGCAGTAACAGCCCCAACGGGTTACTCGGCTACCAGGCATCCAGAACCGGTGACCACCACGCGGGCGCTATTTTGGGAGATGGTTTTCCGGGGGTGGGTTGCAGCCTGTTTGATAACTGGCGCGAGTATCTGGAAGGGCATACCTCTGCACCTTTGGTTGCCGGTCAAAGATATTTAGTGAGGTTCTACATAAGTTTAGCGGAAGGCACCATGGCAGGCACCGATGATATCGGAGTGTATTTCTCTAACAATTATTACTCACACAATGCCTGCACAGATCCCAACGGACCAACCATGACCGTAACCCCTCAACTGAATTACTGCGGGCCATGTGTGATGGATACCATTAACTGGGTGGAGCTGCGGTGGATTTATACGGCTACCGGAGGTGAATCGTATTTCACGATTGGTAACTTTAAATCGAATGCCAACACTACTACCTGCCCTTTAAACTGCAATACCTTCAATCCCTATGTATATTACTATTTTGATGATGTGGAAATTTCTCCTGCTGCATCTAACGATTGTTCTTTTGCCCTAACCACCACCACCATCAATGCCGGCTGTGCGAATAATAACGGTGCGGCTACGGTAGAAGCAGTGGGCTGCACTTCGCCTTTTCAATATCATTGGAACACCAATGCCACCACGGCAACCATCACCGGTCTTGCTTCTAATACTTATAACGTAACGGTTACCGATAACACTAACTGCTCTTCAACCATTTCAGCAGCCGTTGGTTTATATACACCACCCGCTGTACAGCTCAGCACAATTAATGCCAGCTGCACCACTAATAACGGAACGGTGATTGCCAACCCCAGCGGTACCGGTCCTTTCAGCTATCACTGGAACAACAACGCTACTACACAGGTGTTGAACAATCTTGGAGCAGGAACTTACAGTGTTACTGTTACCGGTGCGGGGGCATGCTCTGCTACAGCCAGCGCAGCAATTACTGCTTCTGCAGGAAGTTTATCACTTACCGGTGCATTTACACCGGCTTCGTGTGGCAACAACAACGGAACGGCTACCGTAAATGCCAGCGGTGGTGCCGGACCTTATACTTATGCCTGGAGCAATGCGCAAACCACTCAAACTATTTCGAACCTTGCACCGGGCACTTACTCGGTTACGGTTGCCCCGAATACTACTATTACCAATACTCCGTTTTTCAGTGAAGATTTTACAGCCGGTCAGGGCGCATGGACTTTTGCAGACGGACCCGGCACCAATGGTGCACAACCCAATCAGTGGGTAGTAAACAACAACACCGACTGTAACTGTAATGCCGGAAACTATCTGCACATCACCTGTAATCCGGCTTCGTTTGTTTGTTTGGGTAACCCCGGGGCCTGTACTTATTTTATGGGTTCACCCATTCCGAACCCTTTGTTGGGTGACCCTACTGCCGATAAGATGGCCATATCACCGGTTATTTCAACCGTTGGCAAAACCAATATGGTGCTGAAGTTTAAATATCAGGTAGGTGGAGACCCGGGTTTTGATTACGGACAAATACGTTTAAGTAACAATGGCGGCACCACCTGGACCGATATGCCTGCGCATTATAACGATTCAACCATCTGCACGCAGGCAACGGTAAGCATACCCAGTAACTTTGAAAACATTGCCAATTTTAAATTCGCTTTCCGGTGGATTAATAATCAGGACGGCAACGGTAACGACCCGGGCTGGGCTATCGACAGTATCCGGTTAGAAGAGAACTCGGCCGGAAGCTGCCCTTCGGTTACCAGTGTTACGGTTACCGGTTCGAATGCACTTTCGCTTACTGCTTCTTCTACCACAGCCAATTGCGGACAGACAAACGGCACCGCCACCGTAACAGTGGCCGGCACCGGTAATTATACCTACCACTGGAGCAACAACGGCAGCACTTCCACCATCAGTAATTTACCCGGTGGAACATATACGGTTACGGTAAGCCAAGGCGTTAACTGTTCGTCAACGGCAAGTGTAACCATAAGTGCTACCACCGGCTTGAGTGTTGCTACCACTACTAACAATGCTACCTGCGGAAATAACAACGGCAGTGCAACGGTTACTGTTTCGGGCACCGGTAATTATTCGTACACCTGGAGCAACAGCGGTAACACTTCCACCATCAGTAATCTGCCTGCGGGCACTTATACGGTTACCGTAAGCCAGACCGGTTGTTCGGCTACTGCTTCGGCTGTGGTGGCGGCCAGTGCGGGCCTATCGGGTTCGTTCAGCGTTACTCAGCCATCGTGCGGGCAGACCAACGGCAGTTTAAACTGCACCGGTATTATTGGTGGCACACCGGTAAGCACCGAGTGGAAATTAAACAGCGTAGTTATCAGCAGCAACACACAGATAAACGGTTTGGGCGGAGGCACTTATACTTTCCATGCGGCCGATGCCAACGGATGTTCGTTAGATACCAGCTTTGTGCTCAACTCTACCGGCACTACCAACCCCGCTATTACTGCTAACCAAACCATTATCTGCGCCAGCGACAGCGCACAGATTTGTGCCCCTGCAGGCTATGCTTCGTATTTATGGAATACCGGAGCCACCGGTCAGTGTATTACTACCAAAGTGGCGGGTAACTATTATGTAACGGTAACCGATGCCGGAAACTGCACGGCCACTTCGAACCACCTGGCTATTAATGTTCATCCTCAACCACCGGTTAGTATCAGCGTAAATGGCGATACGCTGCTGGCTTATAACTCGGTTACCTATCAGTGGTATTTAAACGGGGTGTTAATACCGGGGGCCAATAACCCTATGTGGGTGGCTACACAAAACGGCAGCTATACGGTATTAATAAGCGATGCCAACGGATGCACGGCTTTATCGCTTCCGGTGGTGCTTACCGTTACCGGTATTACCGAAATAATAAACGAGCAGGTGAAAGTTTACCCCAACCCTTTGCAGAACGGCAACTGGAATTTAGAAGTAGGGGAGCACCTGATAGGAAGCAAAGCGGAGGTTTTTGATGCCACCGGAAGATTGGTTTACCAGGCCGAAATACAAAACCTGAAATCGGAAATTAATGTAGAGGCTGCGCGCGGAGTTTACATGATGCGCCTTTCATCGCAGCAAAAAAATATTACTTTGAAATTGCTGAAGTTGTAGAAGC
>CAIYOV010000497.1 GCA_903927935.1 uncultured Bacteroidota bacterium
AGGTAAATTTGAAAATCTCTTGTAGTCACAGAATGTTCGTTAATTCAATTTAGTTCTGATGCTTAATTCAGCAAATTACATTTTGTGCTTGCAGCAACTTTTCTTTTCTCCTTCAGCTCCCTTTGGGCAGCAATCCTTTTTTCCGGTTTCGCATTTTCCTTCACATTTGCCAGAACATTTTCCCGCGCAATCTCCTTTACAACCTTCTGCATGCATGGCGCAAGTACCGGCTGATTTTTCTGCACAACAAGGTTTTCCTTCCGATTTGCACATCTTCATACATTCTTCTTTGCCCATAATACACCGACCACGTTCCTTGCACATTGCCTCACAGGCTTCTTTGCCCATCATCTTTTCGCACATTTCTTTTTCCATTATTACGCTGTCTCCTTCCATTTTGCAGCCACCCATTGAACAGGTAGTTGAACTGTCCATTGAGCAATGACCTTCACCATCTTTTATTATTATTTCTTTCTCCATTCTGCACTCGCGACCCTCTTCACATTTTCCACCACCGCAATGATGTAACGCTCTGAAGCCGATAAAGCCGATAGAGACAAGTGAAAGAACAATTACCAACCACGAAAGGATTTCAAAAATCTTTCCGAGAAATTCGCGTTTTACTTTAATTAATAAGTATACGCCTGCTGCAAGAGCCAGAATTGAAAGAGGAAGTGCTATCATGTTGTTCTATTTTGTGGTGCGAATATAATCGCCTTTTGACAAAACCATTTTCCGTTTACATTCGCCCCCGTTTTACTACTGAATCCTTACCATTAATTAACCACTTTCAATACATGCTTAACCTCGAAGAAGAAAAATCGAAGTTCCATTTTAAAATGAAACTTGACATCCGTTGGAGCGATATGGATGAGATGCGACATGTAAATAATGCGGTTTACCTTACTTACTTCGAACAGGCTCGTGTTTATTATTTTCATGAGGCTTGTGAATGGAAGTGGGAAGAAATTGGCGCGATATTAGCTAATGCTCATGTCGATTATCTGAAGCCTGTAGTTTTCCCGAATCCTACTTATGTTTATGTAAGAACAAGTAGAATGGGAAATAAAAGTTTCGAAATTCATTATTTGATTACGAGTTTTGTAAACGGTACGGAGGAATTGACAACAACAGGTCATTCAACAATGGTGATGTTCGATTATAAAGCAAACAATAGTGTAGCAATGCCGGATAGTTTACGAAAGCGGATAACGGATTACGAAATTTTAAAACCCTAATTTTGCTCATAAGGATTAATCCCGACAACATTGATGACCGGCTGATTTTTCAGGTGGTGAATTGTTTAAAAAGAGGTGGAGTAATTATTTATCCTACTGATACTGTTTATACACTTGGCTGTGATCTAACGCATCGCGATGCCTACGAGAAAGTTTGCAAACTGAAAGATATTAAGCCGAATAAAGCAAATTTTTCTATTGTGTGCTACGACCTTAGCCACATCACCGACTTTACCTTGAATGTTCCTACACCGGTTTACAAAATGATGAAAAAGTCTTTACCCGGACCTTATACTTTCATTTTAAATGGCAACAATAATCTTTCAAAGATTTACGGATATAATAAGAAGACCGTTGGTATTCGTGTTCCTGATAATACAATTGCACGCGCTATTGTTGATGCCCTTGGTGCGCCTATACTTTCAGCATCCATAAAAAATACGGACACCATTCTGGAATATATTACTGACCCTGATGCGTTATATGAAGCTTATGAAAGTATGGTTGACATTGTAATTGATGGCGGTGTGGGGGGCAATGTTGCATCCACAGTAATTGATTATACTGCTGTTGAGCCGGTATTAGTGCGAGAAGGTGCCGGTGAGTTTCCTCTTTAA
>CAIYOV010000498.1 GCA_903927935.1 uncultured Bacteroidota bacterium
AAAACTCTTCCGTCATCACCTACACCGTAACCTGTAGCAGTATCTATAAAAACTATCGACTTGTTCCAGGGTGCCAGACCATCGCTTGCAAAGTTTTCAATCCAGCTATATCCATAATCATTCGTGTAAAACATCTTCTGCGCATTGGGGTTAGTTTCCTGCCCTCCGCCAATTGAGATTACCCCCGGTTTTAGTATCGCTACGCTATTTGCATCGTAAGTATTCGGTGAAAATGGGTTATAAAACCGCCATTGTTGAGCTGAGGTAGTGTATACCTGCATTAAACAGGTAATGAGTAAGCCGAAAAATAATTTTCCTTTCATAGTTACTTTATATCGTCCGCGAAAGTATTTACAATTTTTGTTGTAACAAGTATTCTTAAACACCTAAATAGTGAATTGTATAAAAATATTGAAGGTTAGAAAAAAGTGCAGCGCGTATTTGAGCGAAACATTAATTCTTCTAAACGAAAAAATTTTAAATGCACAAACTACACTTATATCTTTATATCTGGGAAAGATACAACAACTATTCCTGCTTCACTATTTTCTTAACCGAAGTTTTTGAATTTAAAGTTATGCGAACCATGTAAGTGCCGGGGAGCACAAGCACGATTAGAAAAATCTTTTCCGCTCCATGTGATAATGCCGGTGCTTTGATTGCGTAATGTTGCACGCAGTTTACCATTCATATCAAAAATTTCAGCTAAAGCCTCTCCTTTTATCTCTTCATCAAAAGAAATAGTAACCGAATGGTTAAAGGGATTTGGATAACAGTTTACCTTCAGTTCGTCCTTCTTAGTTTCTATAACAGATGAAGGAGTATAAACTTTGTTCGAGTACATACCGTTACCGTGAGTAGCCACTACTATCGTATTATCAAAAGTGCGCGATGCAATCATGTTGACAGAAACATTGCCGATGGTGTTGGGACCTTCCTGCATCCAAACGGTATTGGCTCCATTCAAATTATCGGTTGAATAAAGACCCGTGCTGGTTCCTACATAATATTTTATTGAATTACCATCGTTGTAAATGTGAGTCCATGTTACCGAAGGGCCGTTACCCGTGCCATCGGGATGTTCTTCAAGATTACCACCAACATCCGTCCAGTTGCTTCCGCCATCTGTGGTATAGAAAATACTTTTAACACCATAATTCGAAAATGCAACCATCACGTTATTCGCATTCAACCTGTCTGTTGCAATACAACTTACATATGCCCCAAAAGGGAAATCGCTTCCATTAATAAGTGATTTACTGCTACTGTTGCTTTTACAGCTATCAAGTTTATAAACACCTCCCCCATCGGTTCCGAAATAAAGCAGATTCGAATTTGCCTCACTGATGCTGAGCGCAGTAATACTCGGAGAATTCGAAAGCCCACCGGTGGTAGTGCCATTGAGTTTATTCCATCCCTGTGAAATGAGCCCGTATTCATCACCATTCATAACAATGGCATTCAGTGAATCGTTACGCCATATACTTTTACCGGCACAGAGATACATCCTGTTGTCATCCAGCGGGTCGAGGATGAGGGGAGTAATAAAAATATATCCGCCACCACCCAAAGGGCTTATGTTTCTGAAATTATTGACAATTCCGTTATCGCTTACATCCAGTTTAAAGACTTTGCCCTGCTGAATGCTCATATAATAATTGGTCCGATTGCGGGCAATAGCACAGTAACCTCCATCGCCCTTAAACACTTTTGGCCAATCCTGATTGTAATTAAGTGTATTGGTGAAATAAGTCCCGTTATCCTGTAAGCCGCCAATTATCATATTACTGGTCGTGTTACCGGATTCAATTGCGCAGGTATAAAACTGACCGGTGTTATAACCATTATTCATCAGTTGCCAAACAGTTTGGCCAGTGGTTATGTTATCAGTTTTCATCACTCCTCCATCAGTTCCAGAATAAGCTTTGTTAGTATTCGATGGAGAGAAAATAAGTTTGTGCTGATCGGGGTGATGACCGGGGTAAACGTAATTTGAAATTGTAGTTGAATCACAATGATATCCTCCTATCCAGTCATAAGCTGCTGTAGCAAACCCGTCATAAGAACGATAAATATCAGTACCTCCGAGAGAAAAACAAGATTAGGGTCGGTCGGATGAACGACCATAAACATATCGTAAGAACTTTGTGAATTATATTTACGGAAATCGAAATTATAATAACCGGTGCAATGATCATCAGGAATATTAGCAGTACGGTTGCTCCATGTTCCACCTGCACCGGTTCCATCGCCTGAATTGTATTTATATTTCCATAAGCTATGTCCGGTCGTTCCTGTGCCCGGAGCTTGGGCAATGAAATACACCTGAGTTTCGTCACTTGGGGCAATACCTATTTCAATGCGAGCATAAGAAGCAGGAAAGCCTGATGGTGTAATTTTTGTCCAGGTAATACCATCTTCACTTCGCCAGATACCTTTGCTTGGAGTTTCACTGCTGATAGTAGCATACAACACACCGGTTGAAGTGATAGCAATATCGCTATATTCTGAGAGAGTGCTTATGGAAGTGTCTAAACCCAATACCGGAGTCCACGAAGTGCCTCCGTCAACACTACGCCAAATTCCGTTTACAACAGCCGCATATACTTCATCTTCTGCCGTATTGCTTGCATCAGTTACAATATCCCACACAAAATCAAAATCGCGTTTTTGATAGGTAGTAGTTGGAGAATTGGAAGTGGTGGAAGACAGTTGCGCCCAGGTAATTCCTCCATCGGTTGATTTTAAAATCCCATCACCGCTAAATTGCGAACTGAACCCAGCTGCATTAACCAAGCCATAATGTTCACCGGTGCCGTAATACCAAACATTGGTGTGTCCGGTTCTTCTATCCTGCACAACACAGTTACAGGAATGCAGCTGCCCGGGTTGAGTGCATTGAGTAAAGTGGTCTCCTGCATCGGTACTTCGCCACATGCCTCCACTTACCTGCCCGGCAAGAATGACACTTTCATTAGTCACATCTAAGGCTAGCGCTCGCGTTCTTCCTCCCAAATTATAAGGTCCGCGGTTTTGCCATTGCTGACTGCGTGAAGCCTCGTTGTATTTAGGAAGCGTAGCCGCAAAAGCCATTTCATTTTTCCGAAAATCCTTCGGCATGGTTCCAGTGTTTGGGTTGCGAAGGCGCAAAAAATTATATGCATCAACTCCATCTTCATCATCAAAGCCACCATTTTCGTAGAGCGAATGTGCTTTGCTGTTTTCATCGTTTTTGCTAAATTTTTCTATTGACTTAAATTGTTTTTGGCTGATACCAAATAATAAACAGGCAGCAAGCACAAACGATATTACAGGAGTGGAGTAGTTTTTCATTGAGAAATTTGTGAACGACAAAAATAAATGATTAGTTCTCATTCTTTAAACTTTCCGCATCTCTACTACATTTGCACTCCTTAAAAAAATACATAGTAGATGTTTGAAAATTTATCGGAACGAATTGAAGGGGCGTTTAAATCGCTCAAAGGACAAGGCAAGCTAACCGAACTCAACGTTGCGGACACCATTAAAGAAGTGCGCAGGGCACTGGTAGATGCCGATGTGAATTATAAAATAGCTAAGGAATTTACCGATAAGGTAAAAGACAAAGCCATGGGCGAAAACGTGCTCAACTCGCTTCAGCCGGGGCAGTTGATGGTGAAGGTAATGCACGATGAGCTGACCCAACTGATGGGCGGTAAGGAAGCCGACTTCAATTTAAAAGGAAGCCTCGCAGTAATCCTTATTGCAGGTTTGCAGGGTTCGGGTAAAACTACTTTCACACATAAACTTGCTTACTGGCTCAAGACCAAAAAATTCAAGCGTCCGTTAATGGTGGCTGCCGATGTGTATCGCCCCGCTGCGGTTGACCAGTTGATTGTGCTCGGGGGACAAATTGATATCCCCGTTTACAGCGAAAAAGAAAATAAGAACCCGGTTGAAATTGCGCTGAACGGAATTGCACATGCAAAATCTTTAGGTCTCGACTTAGTCATCATAGATACTGCCGGACGTTTGGCGGTTGACGAAGAAATGATGAAGGAGATTTCGGCCATCAAAGCAAAAACGAAGCCCGACCAGATTCTCTTTGTAGTAGATTCCATGACCGGTCAGGATGCGGTAAACACCGCCAAGGCTTTTAACGACCGGTTAGACTTTGACGGAGTTGTTCTTACCAAATTAGATGGTGATACCCGAGGTGGTGCGGCCCTCTCGGTTACTTACACGGTTGGCAAGCCCATCAAGTTTGTTAGCACCGGTGAAAAGGTAGATACGCTTGATGTGTTCTTCCCCGAGCGTATGGCATCGCGTATCCTCGGCATGGGCGATATCGTTTCGTTCGTAGAAAAAGCGCAGGAGCAATACGATGAAAAGAAAGCCAAGGAGCTTGAAGCTAAAATCCGCAAAAACCAATTCGACTTCAACGACTTCCTCACCCAACTGGCTCAGATAAAAAAGATGGGCAACGTAAAAGACCTCCTCGGCATGTTGCCCGGTGTAGGCAAACAGCTAAAAGATGTTGACATAAACAACGACTCCTTCAAAAAAGTAGAAGCCATCATTCTTTCCATGACACCAACTGAAAGAAGTAACCCCGATTTATTAGACGGCAAACGCAAACTCCGCCTAGCCAAAGGCAGCGGCAACACCATACAGGAAGTAAACGCTTTCCTGAAACAGTTTGAGCAAATGAAAACCATGATGAAGAGCATGCAGAAGATGAGCAGTGCCGGACGCATGATTAAGGGAATGCCGGGGAGATAATGTGGTGATGAATTGATTAGGCTGCAAACAAAACCGCCCCGCTTTACTATTGCTGGTTGTCCGACCAACAACGAATATGATAATTAATACACCATTTCTGTTTTTCGTAGTTCTGCAACTTCGAAAGTCAATGCAATGCTGCATAGCACAGTCAGAAGTTTCGAGAATTATAAGAGATAGAAAAAAGGAACAAGTGAAATGTTCATGTAATTATCCCACCTTATAGGCAAAAACAACCAAAACTCTTCACTTTCATCGCATTTCACTCCAAAACCATCACTTTTCACAGCTCATCCGCTATATCTCACTTCTCTTCCTTCACATTTCACGCCTCAGCTATCATATTTCACAGTTCCACTTTCACATTTCTTTAATCATCTGTTATTTTTCACTTCTCCTTCTTAACATTTCACGACACAACTTTCATCTATCACGCCTCCACTTTAACATTTCACTCCTCTTCTTTCGCATTTCACGGCTATATTTTAACATTTCTCTCCTCAGCAATCCTTTTTCACCTCTCCGGAATCGCATTTCATAAAACCACCTTCTCATATTTCAGCCCTGCTTTTGTATTTCAACGTCTAATTGTCAAATCGACAGATTCATCCTCGAAACTCCTAATACTCTCATCTACTAATCAGCTAATCCTCTAATTATCTCATCAAATATTTTTGTATTTACCGAAAACAATTACATATTTGCGCCCCCGAAAAACGGGAAAACAATTATTCATTAACCCTAACCCTTAAATTCATTTAAGAACATGGCAGTAAAACTCAGATTACAAAGACACGGACGCGGCAAGCGCCCTTTTTACCACATCGTAGCAGCCGATAGTCGCAAAAAGCGCGATGGTGCTTACATCGAGCGCATCGGTGATTACAACCCACTTAGCAAACCGGCAGCCATCAACGTAGATGTTGACCGCGCTGTTGACTGGTTGATTAAAGGTGCCGAAGTAACCGACACGGTAAAAGCAATTTTCAAATACAAAGGCATTCTTTACAAAAAACATTTGCTGCGCGGTGTAGCAAAAGGTTCTTTTACTACCGAAGTTGCCGAGCAGAAATACCAGCAGTGGTTAGACGAGCACAAAAACAAAGTGCTTGACCACGAAAAGAAACACCACAAAGATAAAAGCGAAATAAAAGCGAAGTTGTTAGCACAGGAAACACAAAAAGCTGCTGACCGCGAAGCTAAGCGTGTTGCAGGTCTTGCAGCTGCCGCAGAAGCAGAGAGATTGAAAAATGCTCCTATTGAAGAAACTGCACCGGCTACAACCGATGAAGCGCCTGCAGCAGAAACTACCGAAACACCGGCAGAGTAATAATTTAAGTTACGCTCACCAATATGGCAGGCGAACAAAACATAGCAGTCGGAAAACTTGGAAAGCCCCACGGAATAAGCGGGGCTTTTCGCATTTATATGCAGCGTGAACTGAAGAGTGCACAAAAGTTTCCGAAACATTTTCTGGTTATGGAAAAAGGAACCCTGTTGCCATGGTTCGTAACCAAAATTGAATGGATTGGCTTTAACGAAGGCTTTGTTTGGTTCGAAGAAATTACGAATCCCGAAAAAGCGAAACAATACAGCGGCAGAGAATTGTTCCTGACAGAGAAAGATGTAAATACCTTCTTCAAAAAAGATTCGGGCAGTTACAGTGAACTAATCGGGTACAAAGCCATTGAAGAAACCGAGGGCGAAATAGGAATCATTGAAGAAATAATCGAAAATCCGGGGCAGATTCTTCTCTCTATAAAGAACGAAACGAAAGAAGTTTTGATTCCGTTAGTAGATGAGTTTATTCAAGAGATAAACAAGAAGAGAAAAGAAATCGTCCTTAATTTGCCCCAAGGATTATTGGACTTATGAGAATAGATATTATCACCGTTCTTCCCGATTTACTCGAAAGCCCGTTCAATCATTCCATATTGAAACGCGCTAAGGAAAAAGGCTTGCTCGAAGTCAATCTGATTAACCTCCGCGATTTCTCAACCAGCAAACAAAAACAGGTTGACGATTATCAATATGGCGGAGGTGCAGGTATGGTCATGATGTGCGAGCCGATTTCGAATTGCATTGAACATTTAAAGAAAGATAGATCATACGATGAAATCATCTACATGACACCAGACGGTGAGTTGATGAATCAGAAGATGATGAACACACTATCGCTCAAAGGAAACTTTATAATTCTCTGCGGACATTACAAAGGCATTGACGAGCGCATTCGTCAACTTTACATTACTAAAGAAATATCTATTGGGGATTATGTGTTGAGCGGTGGCGAATTAGCGGCTGCTATTTTTGTAGATGCAATCGGCAGATTGCTGCCTGGCGTATTGAACGATGAAACATCAGCCCTCTTCGATTCATTTCAGGATGACCTCCTCTCCCCTCCAGTATATACTCGACCTGAAACCTTCAAATATTTGAAAGTTCCCGAGATTCTTCTATCCGGTCACGAAAAGAAAATTAATGAATGGCGACATGAACAAGCCCTCGAAAGAACAAAAACAAGAAGGCCGGATTTACTTAAAGACTAATACCCAAACCTGAAATAGCTTGAGTTTACATAAATTCATCTTTAGTGTCCAATTATTCCTACTTCAACAATTGCAATTGACCTAATTTACTTCTACTTCTTTCATTTCTCATAAACATTTCTATTTTTGCGTGCCTTTTTGAAAAACGATAAAAGAAAATAACCATGAACTTAAAATTAAAAGCAGTGCAGGACGCACTTTACGGAGAAAGCAAACAACACCCGACATTTGGTCCCGGTGATAACATTACCGTATCATATAAAATTACCGAGGGTAACAAAGAACGTATTCAGGAATTTCGCGGAGATGTAATTCAGGTTCGTGGCGAAGGCGCTACTAAAATGTTTACGGTTCGTAAAATGAGTAACGGTGTAGGTGTAGAAAGAGTTTTTCCTCTTTCATCTCCATTTGTTGACGGAATTCTGGTTAACAAAGTTGGTCGCGTTCGCAGAGCAAAATTGTTCTATCAGCGCAAGAGAAGCGGTAAAAAATCGCGTATTCAGGAAAAAAGACAGGCAGAAGAAACTGCAGTTGCAGAATAGTCTACCAAGTTTATATAATAAAAGAAGCCCTTGCAAAACAAGGGCTTCTTTTATTTACAGCAAATCTTTGGGATTAAACTTTCGTTCTGTCTTTTTCTTTGAATGCAATTTCTTGTTTTTCAGAATATCAGCCTTAACAGCTGCCGGAACTTTAGTGGCAATTCTTTTCTTCTCCATCGTCATTGCCTTCTCCACCATCAGGTAAAACTTCTTTATCACATGCTCTTTATTGCTTGACTGCGACCTGTACTGACTGCTACGAATTTTAAATTCACCCTCATCATTTATCCGGTTGCTCCATTTTTTTGCAAACTTCTCTTTTTCTTCCTCACTAAGCAAAGCAGAAGCATCCACATCAAAAACAAGTTCAACTTTTGTTTCGGTGGTATTTACATGCTGCCCCCCTGCCCCGCTGCTGCGTGAGGTACGGAACTTAAATTCACTCTCAAAATTTCTCCTCTTCAAATTCATGGTGTAAAAATGTAAAATAAGTTTCATGATTAAACTTTAAACTCGTCCCATGAAATATCTCACCCGCACCGTTTGGATTCTTTCTATAGTCAGTTTGTTTAACGACATTTCGAGTGAGATACTTTACCCGGTAATGCCCCTGTTCCTTTCAAGTATCGGTTTTTCTTCTGTACTAATTGGTATGCTTGAAGGCTTTGCCGAGGCAACTGCCGGATTGAGCAAAGGGTACTTTGGCCGTTGGAGTGATTCTATAGGAAGACGGTTGCCTTTTGTGAATGCCGGTTATCTGATGAGTGCATTATCGAAGCCAATGATGGCTGCATTTACAAATCCTGTATGGATTTTTAGCGCACGCGCCACCGACAGGTTAGGGAAAGGTGTTAGAACAGCTGCACGTGATGCGATTCTGAGCGATGAAAGCACTCCGGAAAACAAAGGAAAGGTCTTTGGTTTTCATAAAGGGATGGACACGGCAGGCGCTACTATCGGTCCTATACTCGCATTGGTATTTTTATATTTCTATCCTGCAAAATACACCTGGATATTTCTGATAGCATTTATTCCTGCATTATTGGGAACATTGCTTACATTCCTTGTTAAAGAGCATAATACAAAGCCACAAACAAAACAATCCTTCCGCTTATCGCAAACATTCGATTACTTAAAAACATCTTCATCAGATTACAGGAAAATAACTGCCGCCTTATTACTTTTTGCGCTCTTCAACAATTCCGATTTATTTTTACTCATGCGGATTAAGCAAGCAGGGTGGAGCGACCAATATGTAATTGGCTGTTACATTCTTTATAATCTTGTTTTTGCATTGGCGGCTTTTCCGTTCGGACATCTGGCGGATAAATTTGGGATGAAAAAGACTTTGCTTTTCGGGCTTTTAGTTTTTGTAATAGTATACGGAGGATTCGGAGTGAACTCAAGCCTTATTGGTTATATTTTGCTTTTTGTATTGTATGGAATTTATGCTGCAAGCACCGATGGAGTTTCGAAAGCGCTGATCAGTAATATGGTTCCTAAAACAGAAACAGCATCAGCTATTGGAACGTTTTCCGGGTTAAGTTCTGTAATGATTTTGTTTGCCAGCACACTGGCTGGTATTATCTGGAAATATGTTTCCCCTGAGGCTGTTTTTATTACAAGTGCAGTTGGAGTTTCAATAGCCGCTTTCTATCTTTTTACATTACAGATTAAGGAAAAATAAAAAATACTTTGTTGAAATAAAAACAACACCTATCTTTTCATCCTCTAAAATTCACATCATGATTAAAAAACTTCTACTCTTCACGACATTAAACATCTTAGCTTATATTGTTTCCGCCCAATATTGCGGTAACTCCGGTTCATTTCAGTGCACCTCATCAAACTTATCTCTTCCATGGCTTACACCACCACCCGATTCACTTCCACCTTTTGTAAATGGTCAGCCATCTACAACTGTTATTCAGTTTAAAAATTTCAATACCGTTTTTTTCAACGGTAGTTATTACACGGTTAATTCTCTTCGTATAGATAGCGTTGATAATTTACCATCCGGTTTATGTTGGGCAAGCAACAAGGCAAACAACACATACGCCAATCAGGAAAGCGGATGCCTTAAAATAAATGGAATTCCCTGCGGACCTACCGGTCAGTATAAAATGAGAATAATTGTTTCTGTTGACCTTGGTATTGGGATTGCACAGGTAGATGCAGATCAGGCAGGACTTAAATATTATATACGTTTGAAAAACACCGGTGATGCGGATACTCAGATTGATACCAATCAAACTGCAGTTAATCCCTTTATTCCGTATGGTGGAGTATGTGCAGCTTTACCCCTTAACGCTTATTTGGGAACAGACCCGACTGTTTGTAGTGGAAGCATTGCTACTTTGAATCCGGTGATTTCAGGTGGACAAGGGCCTTTCACTTATTCATGGAGCGCAACCGGAAATAGCTTGAGTTGCCTGAATTGTATAAACCCTTCAGTTACACTTACACAAAATTCATCCTTTATTGTAACAGTTACAGATGCGAATAATACAACTGTGAGTGATACTATTAGTTATACTGTTACCGGTTCGGGTAATAACTTTCAGATTAACCATTCCGGTGCTACTACTTTTTGCCAAGGCAACTCTGTTTTTTTGGGTGGCACTTCAAGCAGCGGCTTTAGCTATCAATGGTTACAAAATAACATTAACATAACCGGAGCAACCAATACTTCACTTACCGTTGCTTCATCCGGTAATTATGTACTTATATTTTCAAAAAGCGGATGTTATGCTACGAGTAATATCATCACTGTTAATGTTCTTACACGACCGATTTCATCTATTTCTTCAATACCGGTAACTGCTTGTTTGGGAGATACAATACATCTGACAGCTCAAACAGATACCAGTGTTCACTTTTATATCTGGCAATTAAACGGAGTTTCTTCAAATGACAGCTCAGCAAATACAAATGCATTAGTTAACGGAACTTACAAATTGATAGTAAGAAATACTTCAGGTTGCTATGACACCAGTAGTCTGAATGTAACTTTCAAACCTCTGCCTCAGGTTACGCTTTCCGGTAATCCGGATACCATTTGCAGTAATGTAAATGCTTTTACTCTCACCGGTGGAAGCCCATCGGGGGGAGTTTATTCGGGAACAGGTATTTCCGGAGGCTCTTTTAATCCAGCGAATGCAGGAGCTGGAGCTCATTTGATTTATTACACCTATACTGACACAGCTTCGTGTGCAAATACATCTAGCGAAACAATTTCTGTTGTAGTATGCACAGGCATAAGTGATTTAGATGAAGATAAAATAATTACGCTCTACCCAAATCCGGTAAAGGATTTGCTTACCGTTGAGTTTTCTTCTATTGATGTTAACAATTTGAGTTTAACTGTTTATGATATTGCAGGTAAACAACAAAGCATTAGTTACAAACTACAACCGGGTAAAATCCTTATCCATACTAATGCTCTTTCCGCAGGTATCTATTGGCTTAAATTCAACTTAAACGGCAAACAATTGAGCAGGAAGTTTGTAATAAAAGACTGAGTATTTGAAAAAGAAAAGGCTTTCTGCTCATAACAGAAAGCCTTTCTATAATTTAAAGCGAACAATTATTCGCTGATAATAGCAGCTACGTCTGAATCTGAAGAAACATCTACTTTAATATTTTCAACACTTCCCTGAATTCCAAGAACACCTTCATACATCTCTGAAGTTTGTGCTTTTTGAACTTTAGTATCAAAGCCGGCACTCAACAGAAGACTTTTTTTGTCGCTGCTCCATACAAGTTTGGAAACATTGAATGCAGATTCATTGGGCAAACTTTGAAATTTCTGCTTATTATATTCAAGTACTATTCCTTTAACTGTGGCTACACCTCCGTCACTCAATAAACATTCAACATGCAATTTCTGTGCATGGGCCATTCCTTGTTTATCTATAAGATCATTAGCATAAAAAGTAAGAACTGCTGTTTTGTTTGCCTCATTCAATTGAGCCGTGTACTTGGTATTCTTTAAATCAAATTTAATTCCGTCAATTTTTGCGGAAACTGATGGGGTACCCGGTTTGTCAGGAGCTGGCTTAAATGATTCAGAGAAAAAAAGAACAGTTGCAAGCCCAAGAAGAAGGTTTAATTTTTTCATGATTATTTTTTGATGAATAATAGATGGTCTCTGTTACGTCCTGTTCGTTTTAAATGATTCACGAAATGCTGCATTAATAACAAAGCGGAAATTGTTCTTTCATATTACTGCTATTTTACCGACATTAACCTGTTGTAAAAATAATTGCAATATTATATTTTGCAGGAGCAGATAGCGCTTTTCATTTTCAATATTTTTCTATTTTTATTCTGTTCACTAATTCAAAAAAATAAAACACATGAAAAAGCATTTGTTATTTCTGATGGTTATTGTTTCCATAACTATATTACATGCACAGGATGCCTCGTTGGTTTGGAGCAGCCAGACCATGAGCTGGTTCGGGGTTGATTTTACTAAAGTAAAAGTGCTTGGTCTTGAAGACTCTCCGCATAAAATACGAGATGAATATTTTAAGCCGTGGAACGATGTTACTATCGATATGGATTTGACCAAATTATTCAGCAAAAATGCCGTGTATAAAGACCCTAATGGCATTACTAAAGAGAACCTTGCACGCGAAACTGAAACCATGAACACCGGGGAAGAGATAGAGCTAACTGATGGTGTTATTGCCGACCGTGTAAAACAAATGTCAACCGGGAGCAAAAAAGTTGGGCTAGGGTTGGTCTTTATTGCGCAAAGCCTGAACAAAGCAATCGGTAACGGAATTTTCCATGTAGTATTTTTTGATATCGCCAGTCGCAAAGTGGTATGGCATAAAAAACTGACAGGCAAAGCAAGCGGCAGCAATCCTAAAACAGCCTGGGGCGGTGCAGTTAAAGACGTGTTTAACCAGATTGATAAGAAAGAATTTAAAGCCTGGAAGAAAGAGGCAAATTATTAAACAGAAGTATTCAGAAGCGCGGAATGAAACGGTTGGCAATATCGTTTCATTCCGCGCTTTGTTTAGTTAGCATTCAGAATAAGTTTCGACCATACCTTATGTTCCTGCGCCATCTCGCTGTAATTTCCACCGCCATTGTTTGAACGATAAGCTTCGCCTCCTCCCATTCCGACTCCCTGACCGTCACGGTTCATTCCACCTGTTCTGTTATTTATTCCTCCGTTCATTCCGTTGTTCATTCCAGCATTCATACTTCCGTTCATTTCTGAACTTTCATCAGCATTCCTGTTTCCGCCCCAATTCCCCTGGTGTTCACCGCCCCAACTACTTGATGCATCTGTTGCGTTTACCACAAAACCTATCCCGATAGGTTTTAAAGTATCAGCAGCTGATAACCGGTGTTGCAAAACCAACGCAATCGGAATTTGATATTCGATACAGAGAATATCTAAGCTATCCCAATTAAAAGCGGCAAGTATTCCAAAATCATTTTTAATACCCGTCACCTGATCGGACACACCTGTAAAGCCTTGCACTTTCATAGTAATTTGCTGCGCTGTTGCCCTTGCTTTAAAATTTCTGAAATCATGTTTCTGATAAGTCTGTCCGGGAATTTGTCCGTGTCCTTCAGTTTGTGAATGAGGTGTTTCAATGGATGAAGTGTGGTCCTGTTTCATAGGGAAATTGATGCCAGTCGTTTCTTTCTTCTTGCCCTTAGGATCAAGCCATACATTGATACCGGCACGCATCATTTTCATCTGTGCCGGTTCATCTGTTACCTTAAAGCACACATAAATATTTGAGGAATCATTGGCGATTCTATACTGCAGTTTGGTTTCACCGTTGTAATAATTAAACGGTTGCGGCCATTCATCCGGACTGCCATCTATCGTAACCGCAGTTTTTAATTTCAAGCTATGAATGTCCTGTGCAGGAGAATAATTTGAAATCAGCAAAAGAGTTATTGCTATAAGAAATAGTTTTTGCATAGTTTACTGTTTATCGCTAAGCTGGTTTCTTGTATTTTATAGTGTATGTAACCGTAAGCAACATATAGCGTTTCAACACTTTCGATTTTGAATCTTCTACATAAGTTTCGGTAACGTTGCGTGTAATGCCGCTGTTCTGATTCAGAATATCATTTACACTCACCCGCACATCCAGCGACTGGTCTTTAAGGAATTTATAACCGAGTGCGGCATTCCACAGAAATATATTTTGGTTATAACCCTGCGAAACTCCTGCATAAAGCGTGTTCTGCAAACCGGTGTTAAATACAAAGCCTTTCCAGAACTGCCAGTTAAAACGCAGGCTGGCATTGTGCTGATAGTAGTTATTGTTCGAAGAGGTCTGCAAAGTATTCTGCACAATATTGTAGGTTCCCATATAGCTCAACGTAAAATCAATTTTATCACTGAGGTTGCTGCCCAGGGTAATACCTCCATTTACTCCGTAAGTATTTGACAGGTTCTGCAAATTATTGATCAAACTTGGCGTACGGGTATAAGTAAAGCCCGCATTAAAATTGAGGTTGCATTTAATTTTAGTGATGGGCAGACCATAAGTAAAAAAGCTGTTCACATTCAAACTGCCGTTAATGTTGACTGGCTTTGTAAGCTGTGAACCTTTGTGGAGTGTAACCAGATTATTGATCAGGGTATCGTTGGTGGCAATAAGGGTTGAATTGCCAATAGAGTTTTGCGTGTAGTTAGCCGAAGCAAAAGCAAAAAACGATTGTGCGTTTTTAGAATTCGTAAAACCGTAGCGTGCCATCAGAAAATGACTGAATGATTGTTTCAGATTCGGATTACCTGTACTCAGCAGCAGCGGATTACTGTTATCAATCACACTTTGTAATTGTGAAACAGATGGCGGATTGGTTGACGTGCGATACATGATGCGGAGGTTACTGCTGTTTTTAAACTTATAGTTCAGCATGGCATTCGGCAAAATGTTGTAAAAATTCAGGTGCGTATCGTAGGCATAGGGAAAAACACTTGCACCGGTAAGCAGTGCATATTGCCCGCTAATACCAACCATAAAATTAAACTGCGTTCCTTTTATGCGATAACTCGCAGTTGCTTTATGTGTCATATAATCGTTATCGTATTTATTCGATAGCATCGTATCAAGCAGGGAATACGTATGCGCAGCAGTATCGCGGTTAAAAGTTTCTTTATCCGATTTATTCCAGGTGTATGATGGTTCGTATGTCAACTGCACCATTCCGGTTTTACCTGCGGGTTCGGTGTAGGTAATGTTCCCGTTCACTTTATAACTGGTGCCGATTGAATTTGCCTGCTGGTCAATAGTAGCAGAGTCGCTGATGTTTTGGAATGAGTTCAGTGCATTCTGTGTAGTGTTTCCTTTCTTGTTATTAATGGTGGTTCCGATGTTAATTGACAAGGTGCGGTATTGTTTATGGAACTTATGCTGATACAATAAATCGCCCGAAGCATTGTAGCCGGAATTCTTAGAGCTATAATTACTAATGGTGCGGCTTAACAGCTCCGTTGCCATGGTATTTTGCCCGTCAATAATATTGGTCTGCTTATTTTCCTGATAGCTGAACTTAGGCGTAAAAATCAAATTGTTCATCGAATCTACCAGATACTCCAGGCGCAGGTTCACGCGGTGGTTCATGTTATCTGCGGTAGTGGTGTTACTCTCTTTGTAAAAAGTAGAACTATCACCGGCATTAAAATACTGACGGGTTAAATCGGTCCCGTTAATGTTGTTACTCATATTGAAAAAGTAACTGCCTGTTATTTTCAGGTGTTTCTTTTTACCCAGTACATCGCTGTAATTTAAACCCACTGAATGGGTGGTTGAAATACCACCGGTTTGCCCCACGGTAAAATTATTAGCTGCGGAATTACCGTATCCTCCTCCCCCACCACCACGACCACCGCCACCTCTTGGTCCGCCCATGCCTCCTCCCCGGCCGCCCGATGAACCGGTTACTCCCAGCAAATCCTGCATCGAAAAATTCTGGATATTTACATTATTCGACATGCCTATCAGCGATAACCGCCTGTTATCGGCAAACCAGTTAATGCTCGCACCTGCTGAGTAGCGCGAATCGGTCAGGTAACCGTAACCCGCATATACTTTGCCGAACACACCGCTGTTCATTCCCTTTTTGGTCATAATGTTCATGGCCTTTTGCGAGTTGCCGTCATCAAAACCGGTGAAAAACGACTGGTCGCTCATCTGGTCAAATACCTGAACACGGTCAACAACATCAGAGGGAAGGTTCTTCATAGCCAGTTGTGCATCATCACCAAAATATTCTTTGCCGTCAATCAGCACTTTCTTTACCTGCTCGCCATGTGCTTTAATGGTTCCGTTATCGTTGGTAATGCCGGGCATCTTGGTTACCAGGTCTTCCACATTGGCATCTTTATTCGTTTTAAACGCACTGGCATTGTATTCGGCAGTATCGTTTTTCTGCGAAACCCGCACGGCATTATCTACAATGTTTACATCCTTTAAAGTAGTGGAACCTTTAGCCATGTTAATGGCACCCAGATGTTTATCCTCATCGCGCACAAACACTTTCTGCTCGGCAAACTTGTAGCCTATGTAGTTTATATGCAACTGATAAAGCCCTTTTGCCAGATTGCTGAATACAAACTTTCCGCTGTCATCGGTCGCAGTGCCCTGCCATTTGGTAGAATCGGCTACCTGAAATAGTTTTACCGTAGCACCGGTTAAAGCAGAATGGTCATCGGCATCAAGAATAACACCGTCTAATTTATTTTGAGCAAAGGCAGAAGAAAAAAAGAAGGATAGAAACAGAACCGTAAGGGCATTTTTCATTAGGGGCGAATATGTAACGGATAAGCCAATAGCCAACACTTTTTTATGAAAAGATATGAATTAAAACAACGCATTAGCTGTTCAGCTTAATTGCCTCCGGCCAAACTGCTCTGTGCATGCAGATATTCGCCAGCGCGTTATTTTTTATTCCGTTATCACTTTTTGTTTAATGATGGTCGACACAACACCTCCGTAAGGCAATAGTTTGCCCGTTTCGAATAAGCAAAGAAGGTCACCGTTGCTGAGCACTGCCATGTCGCTGTAGGCACTCTTTTGGGCGTGGATAGTTAGTTGCCTTGCCCAGGTTTTTCCATTGTCTTTACTTATGGAAAGTGTCAGGTTTTTTCGCTTCTTTTTATGTTTTGGGTTAGTAAACAAAAGTATGTCGGGGTTAAAGGAATAGCGCAACAACGAACCCTGACATACCGGCTCAATAAGTGTGCTGTCAAATACCGGACTTGTCCAGTTGAGTCCTCCGTCAATACTGATACTTGTTTTCCGGTTTGGTAAAAGCCTGTCGCTGTTTCGCATATTTAAAAGCAGGTTACCATTTGTAAGTTCTGCCACCGTGCACTCATCTGTTTTTTCTGCTGAAACACTACCTCCGCGCTGCCACGTAAGCCCGCTGTTGTCGGAATAGATGACGTGAGAAATATGCCTGTCAACTCCGGTAAGGGTATGATTGCAGGGAACTACTATACGGTTATTATTAACGCCCTGCGCTAATTGTATGGCATGAACAGGCCCGGTGGCATACCATTTCCATTTATCTTCTTTAACCGAAGCCGTAATGTCAACAGGTTGTTCCCAGCTGTCTCCTTCGTTATTTGACTTCAATGCGAATACTTTCTCATTGTTGAGTGTAGCCAGAAGAATAACCGAGTTGCTTACTTTATCGAAAACCGGTGAAGGATTACCACACGTGTTGTTCTGGTTGTCCCAAACCACTTTTAAGTTGCTCCAGGTTTTGCCGTTATCGGCAGATGATTTCATTACCAGGTCTATATCTCCATTGTCCATTAAACTCTTTCTGCCCTCGCAAAACGCCAACACTTTACCGCTTCCGGTAACTATAACACTGGGTATGCGAAAAACATTATACCCGTCTTTATGGTTTTTAAACAGGTCGTGAATGCCGGATGTCTGAGCCGTTAAGCCGAGGGTAATTACAACAAGAAACAGCAGCGTGGAAATCTTCATTCTATAGGGCGGAAACGAATATAGAAGGAAGTTTTATGTTTTTTTATTCACCCGCCACCGCTAACATTGCGTTCATCTGCTGCTCCAGTTGGGGCAGACAATTATACAGTTCTTCGAAACTTTGAATAATAAAATACTGCTCCTGCATTTTATCTTTATGAAAAGGCGAGTTCAGCACCTCTGCCACATTAAATGCGCGGTGCACCGGTTGGGAGCTTAAGCTGTATTCGGTTTCTCCGGCCGAGGAAATAATACCGGCCCCGTAAATCTTTGTTTGATTGTTTTCGTGTATTAAACCAAACTCAATAGTAAACCAGTAAATGCGGCTCATCAGTTCAATGGCATAGGGGTTGTTGATGTGCCTGAGCGCTATGTTGCTGAGGCCGAAAAGAAACTCGCAGAAATGCTCATCGGTAAGCAGCGGAATATGCCCGAACACATCGTGAAACATATCAGGCTCCTCAATGTAATTGAGCTGCGAAAGCTGGCGCAGCCAGCAGGTAGCGGGGAACCTGCGCTGGTTTAAAAGCATAAAAAATTCCTTATCGGGTATTATGCCGGGCACCGCCTGTATATGCCAGCCCGTATGTTTTTCGAGCAGGGCATTGGTATAGGTAAAATCGGGTATGCGGTGCGGGTTAAAGTGTATTTTTTCTAAGCCCTCTAAAAATTTTTGCGTAACCGTATGGTGCAGGTTTCTCATTTGCCGCGCAAAAAGAATATCCCATACCTCAAAATGCTCGGGGGTGTAATCAGTATACTGTTGCTGTAACATAGTGGTTGTTTTTTTTCAATAAAAAACCCGGTTCGTAAGAGCCGGGCGCGTATAGTTTTTGGTGATGTATTTAAAACACTACTGCCCGCTGTGCCGGTAGCTGTAATAATAAGCCGTGGTATTTAAAATGCGAATCATGGAATGAAGATATGAAAATTTTTTTTGTGTTATTGATTTCCGAAGCGCTCCATAAATGGCAGCATCACCACATCGCCATTCAGTACAAAACGCAAACTGTAATAATCAATATTGTCCTCTATCCATTGGTCACGCAATTTCCAATCACGAAAGTTATCGTTGGTAATAAGCAGGCAATGGTGACGCTTTACTTTATTTATCAAATGAATATCGGCCGGTTCATTGGGTGGTGATTCGGAGTATTTGCATATTTTTTTCAACTCGGCAATCAGCTCCTTATCTTTTACCCTATGCTGAAGCGAGGCATCGCTGATAACCTGCACATCTTCGAAATGATATTCTTCCTTTATTTTTTTTACCAGGGTAAGAATATTTTTAATGTGGGGTTGATGCTTACCGCGTTCAGACATGCTGGAATTATAGGCCACATTGCTTCCATCTATCACTACATGCCTTCGGGCTATAGGCATAGTTTCGAAAATATTTCGTTCTGTATCGAATGTACCAAAGCGTTTTACATAATTATTACCGATCAGAAAATCGTGAACATCTTTTTCGTTATTCAGGCGGTGGGTAAACCAGGGTGAAAACTTCAGCACACCACTTTCATCCGGTCGTTTGTATGCTCCGCATATTTTAATAAAATGTTCGTATAGCTTTTTAAGGTCAGTGCGGTGACCGCTTTTAAGTTTCGATAGAATACTCAGCAGCAGGCGTTCATCAAAAAGAGTATCGGTATACTGCGCCAGATTTAAATCATTATACAACAACAATTCATCCCGTGTAGTAATACCGTTTCTTTTGGCTTCCTTGAAATCGTCTACAGAAACAAACTTGCCGGCTTTGAAAGTTTCAAAATCGGCTGCATTATTCAGTCCCTTTTCTATAGCCACATCATATGCTTTGGGGTCGGTAAAGCCGGCTTCCCATACCCGTTGAAAATGGGCAAAATTCTCCAGCTTCACTTTTTTGCCGTATTCGAAAAGTTCGAGCACGTTGGTAATGCTTTCCAGCTTGGGAAGATGTTTCTTCTCATTACGCTGCCCCTCAAACAAAGCAAAACCATCTACATAACCGGCTTTTTTCATTTCGTCAAAAAGCGCAGCATCAGTAATGCCTGCTGTAGTCAGCATTTCATATTCGGCCAGAGTAGTGCAGTTTTTTTCACGTGCTTCGTAAAATATTTTTGCTTCGGCAAATCCATTCTGTACCGAAGCCGAATAATCTTCCAGCGTTTCGAACCCCGAAGAAGGGCAGATATACAAAGCCCCTTTGCTGGAAAGCATAAAACACGGATGCCCCGTTTCGTTGTCGGTGCTTTGTATAATTTGTTTTATACCATTGGCATTAGCGTAACGCAAAAAATCAGCTATAGCGGCAAACTCAATAATCTGTTCCGCCTTGCGGATTTTTGCACGGTAGTAATCGAATCTTTTTTCTTTCATCAGTTGTGTAATTTATAGCTCCAGTGATTTTTTGTCGCTGTCTTCATAAATATTATCCAGCTTATTGAAATTGGCACAAAGAATAAACGGCACCGCTGTGTCTTCGTGGCATCCTTCCGGCAAATTACTTCTGAATTTTTTCATCGATTCGGCAGGCACCGAGCCGCTCCACTCAAAGTAATCCCATAATGTTTTGGCGGCCGTAATGCACAATTTATTTTCGGAACCTGCCTGGCCCCGGTAAAACGAGTCGAATTTCCGCAGCGTTTCACAGTCGTTTATGCGTTCTTCTAATTCAAGTTTATGTGGCTGAATGTTTTGGAAGAAAAACTTTTCGTAGGCACCAAAATCGTTCGGCACGAATCTTTCCTTTTTCAGTTCGGCACTCCACTCTTCTATGCGTTTGCGCATTTCACCGGCTCCGCCAAAAACCTGTTCCCGGATGATGCGCAGTTCAGGCAGTGTAAAATAATTCAATATCGGCAGGGTGCCCAGCGAAAAGCCCCCCAATATGCTATCGGCTTCTGTTTCCGGTAAACCTTCTGTTTTCTCTTTCAGGTATTCGTTAAAAGGATAGCTTACAATATACAGTTCATCATCAACGGTCCATTTTTCGTTCAGCATTTCAGAGTAAGGCATACAGTGCCCCTCCGAAGATTCGGGTTCGGTACTATTGCTGCCGTGAATGTATAACTCCTCACTTTTCCATAGCGGAAGTAAATCGGCAAGACCGGTTCGCTTGTTTCCTTCGCGCATATAGGCTACACAACCGGAGTATAGCCCTTCAAAAAGTTTTTCTGCATTTTTTTCGAGTATAATAACCTGCTTATTTTTATGCTTTACAGCTTTTATTTCCTGCATCTCGCGGTAAAATTGCCGAAAGTCGGTTAATGGAAACGGAGGATTAAGCTGCTCACAAACCGCTTCGATGGTGATGCGCTTGAATTTTTGAGGTAGTGTAGGGCGGAAATAATTTTCGAAATCAATACTGGTATATGAGGTGCCGGCTGCTACGGCAATGTCGGCTAACAGGTAGGCGGTGCGCAGATTATGTCCTTCATAATCGGGTTTTACTTTTCCGTCATCGTGAAAAAACGAACGTATAAAAAGCATAGGGGTGATATCTTTAGTGCCAAATTATTGATTTTTGAAAATAAAAACAAGCTATACCGGTTCCTA
>CAIYOV010000499.1 GCA_903927935.1 uncultured Bacteroidota bacterium
ACCACAACGGCAATTATTGCTAATGGAACGATGACGTATAAAGCCTTTTTTAAGATGGATGATTTTGTATGCATAGGTGATACTATTTAGTTGTTGAAATATTGCCGGTTATTTTTTTTAATTCTAAATCTGCTTTCAGATAATCAATTACTGCGGTGAGATAAGTTTGCTGTGCTTCACGTAAGGCATTATCTGCAAGCAGAACATCTGTTAAACTCGCAGTGCCTTGTTTCTGTTGCATAACGGTTTGCTCATAAATGGTTTGAGCCAATTTTATTTGTTCCGATGTTACTTCTACGGATTTTTGAGCAACCCTCCTTTGCAGTTTTGCATTCTGTACCTGCATTGTATTTTGCTCGGTAAGTAAGTTCAATTGCAAATCGCTGTTTTGAAGTTCTAATTTTTTCTGCTTTATTTTTCGTAGTGTAATTGTTCCGTTAAATAGAGGATAGCTAAATTGGATACCTGCAAAACCGATGGGATAGAATTTTAAAAAATCATTTGGTTGCTTGTCATATCCCAAACCTGTTGTGCCATAAGTTCCGAACAACGAAAGCGAAGGCAGTCTTGAATATTTCAAAACGCTTAGCTCACTCGATAACAAGCGATATTGCGTTTTTGCCAAACGAATATCTACAGTTGATGAACTTGTATATTCATTTGCATTTTGATACTGAATAGCCGAGTCAATTTGAATATTTCGTTCTATGGTAATTCCTATCGCAAATTTCAAAGCATTTAATACTTGCTCATACTTACTGTTGATACTTTCTTTTTGCGTTGCTAATTGGGTTACCTGCAATTGCACTTTACTTAGATCAGTTCCTTTGGCAAGTAATTGCTCGTTGAGCAGCCTCATATTCTTTAGCAGCCGTGTGGCATTCACAAAATTGCTGTCAAGAAAAACTAATTGATGATGTAAGATTTGGGCGTTGTAATACAGATTAGAGATTTCAAAAAATATCTGTTCCTCGTTCTTTTGATATTGGAGTGTTGTAAGTTCGGATGCTATTTTAGTGGATTGAATGGCACCATAAACCTGTGGATTATACAAGGGCATTGATAGCTGTAAGTTTGCATTGATATTATGCGGAACGCCAAACTGAGCTTCCTTAAACTGTCCTTCAGGTGCTGTCGGATTAAATGTTGATAGAGGCATTAACTGATAAGGCAGATTAGTGAAATATTTATACTCAGCATTGACTGTCACCTTCGGAATTAAATTAGCCTTAGCTTCCTTCTGCTTTTGTGCGCTGATAGAAATATTGTTTCTACTCATTTGCAAGTTCTTGTTGTAAGCCTGAGCGGTATCAATGCACTGCTGCAATGACCATACTTGTGCATTTACAGAATGAAAGCCTATTACTGCAATTAAGAGAACAACATATCGTTTGTGAATGTTTACTAACTTCATTGGACAAATTTTTTTATTTGATGAGTATTAATTGACTGTCTGTAAGCCCAGCTATCCAATGTTTTACCATCGGTTCAATATTTACATAATCACCGGGCATTAGTGTTTCTTTTATCCCTTTTTCATTTTCAAAGAGGGCTTTGCCATCCATGCAAATCAGAAGTGCCGGAACCTTTGTAAGATGTTCCTTTAATCGTTCTCCTTGCAAAATTTGAAGAGCAGTTGCATTACCCTGTTCACTTTTAAAAAGAGGAACTGCGGAGACTGGTTTTACCTGGGTATGTAATTCTTTAATATTCATATAACCTAATTTAGTTCCCTGTCCAGCTCAATCACCCAAAGCCCTCTTAATTCATTGCCTGCATAGCCTGTTGCTTTATCGGCAGGATATAGCTCGTTTATTTTTTGAAGCGTTGCCGCCTTGATATTTACTTCTGCTTTACCATGACATTGCAAGCACATTTGGTTAGTTACTATTGGATAAAAACCAACCATCTTGCCCTCAATTTCATTCATTTTAGCTTCGGGTTGTTCCCCTCTCGTCATTTTATCTTTCAGCACTTGAATGTATGCCAGTTCGATTTCATTAGCTTGATTACCGGCATTCCTCGGCTTATCCGACACTCTTTTAATACCGGCATTGAGAGCATGAGCCATACTATCTGAAAGTGTAATTGCGTTTGTATTGCAAAATGCCAAAGCATATTCTGTTCCCCCTTTTTTTATAGCACCCATCAGATTTTTTGCCAATACCGCTTGCGTTTCGGTTGCAATGCTTTTCCCCAATGCCAAATAATCGGTTGCCGGTTTTGCCGTATTTCCCTGGCCACCTTGTAAGCTCGCATCTTCTATATAATCTTGCTTTCTAGTATTGGAGTTGTTGCAACTATTAAGCATTAGCGCAACCAGAATTGATATGATTACCTGTTTTATATTCATTGGAAATACTGATTGAAAGTTTTAAAGGAATGCTGAATGGTTTGAAACAGTGCTTCCCCTTCGGTTTCAGTTTTTGATTTAGCAAGTTTATCAACCAAATCAATGTAAGGTAGTAACCACTTGTGTAGTTCATCATGAGCTTTGCCTTTCATAGTGCAATTAGAGGTAAGCAATCCGATGTTTTGTTTTAGCGTTTCAGCTAATGACGTATAGACGCTAAGTTCAGATTTTTTGAACCCGGTAACATCCTTTTCCATGTTGCGGATATG
>CAIYOV010000500.1 GCA_903927935.1 uncultured Bacteroidota bacterium
AAGCATTCGCTTCAAAATAAAGTTGACATAGTTTCATCACATGGTCACACCATTTTTCATTTCCCTGATAAAAAATTCACCACTCAAATAGGAGATGGTGCAGCTATTGCTGTAGGGGCTAATCTTCCGGTAGTTTGTGATTTTCGTTCGGCAGATATTGCCGCGGGCGGACAAGGCACACCTATTGTTCCTATTGGTGATAAATTACTTTTTACCGATTACCGGTTTTGTCTGAACATTGGAGGAATCGCCAACATCTCCTGCAAAACAGAAAACTCAATTGTTGCCTTTGACATCTGCGCTGCAAATCAGGTTTTAAATTCTTTGGCAAACCGGTTGGGAAAGGAATATGACAAGAACGGGGAAATTAGTTCGACAGGAAACGTAAACGAAAAATTACTCTTCAACCTAAACGAGCTTGAATATTATTCGCGGACTTATCCCAAATCGTTAGACAACAGTTTTTCGCGTGAAGTAATCTTTTTTTCGATGGAAGAATTTCGGATATCGGTAGAAGACAAAATGAGGACTTATGTGGAGCACATTGCTGTTCAAGTAGCGAAACATATTCAATTGATTTCACTGAAAGAAAAAATCCATTTCAGCACTAACGAGAAAATACTTGCAACGGGTGGAGGAGTGTTCAATAGCTTTTTGATTGAAAGAATAAAAGCACAAACGAAAATTTTGGTAGAAGTACCTGACGATGAATTAATAAAATTTAAAGAAGCTGTTGTGATTGCGTTTATGGGAGTGCTAAGAATGCGCAACGAAGCAAATGTATTACGAAGTGTAACCGGTGCGTCCAAAGATTCGGTTGGTGGTGCTGTGTATCTTCCTTAAAAAAACAAAATGAATTTAATAACCGGAGCTACCGGATTGCTGGGGTCCTATCTTGCCAAACATCTTATCGCGAAGGGAGAAAAAGTGCGGGCAATCAGACGTAAAACTTCTGATGTTTCATTACTGGGAAAATTTGCCGAACAGATAGAATGGGTTGAGGGAGATATATTAGATATTCCTTCGTTGGAAGATGCAATGAAAAATGTAGTCAATGTTTACCACTGCGCAGCAGTGGTTTCATTTATTCCGAGTGAGTTTGAATATATGATGAAAGTGAATGTAGAAGGTGCAGGAAATGTAATGAATGTTGCATTGAGCGGTGGCGTGAAGAAATTGGTGCATGTAAGCTCCATTGCAGCATTTGGGATTCCCGTTAACGGCAAAGTGATTGATGAAAATTTTTCGGACCCGAACATCGGCAAAGCTTTTGGGTATTACCGCAGTAAACAATATGGCGAGCGCGAAGCCTGGCGTGCCAGCGAGGAAGGGTTGAAAGTTGTAGTGGTTTGTCCGTCAACTATTCTTGGAGCCGGCTGGTGGGACGCTGAGCCCAATTCGCTGTTCCGCGAAATCTACAACGGTTTGAAATTTTATACTACAAGCGTCAATGCGTTTGTGGATGTTCGCGATGTAGCAGAGTGTATGCATCGGTTGATGCAAAGTGATATCAGCGGAGAAAAATTTATTTTGAGCGCAGAAAATATTTCCTTTCGTGAAGTGATATGGCAAATAGCTGATGAGCTAAAAGTGAATCGCCCAAATTTAGAAGCGGGAGAAATTCTTCGCGCCATTGCATGGAGAACAGAAGCAATAAAATCTTTATTCACGCATAAGCGGCCACTTATCACTAAAGAAAGTGCAGAAGTTGCTTCCATTGACTTTACCTACAGCAATGAAAAAATCAAGCGCACACTCAATTATAATTTCAAACCCGTTAAAGAAACAATTGCCGAAACGGCTAAAGTTTTTTTGAAATCACATGAAGAGAAAAAAGACTTTGGTGTATTTATTTAAAACTCATTTTGTTTTCACTGGCTCGCTTAGCAGGAAAATACGAAGCCAACAAACTGACAGAAACAATAATGGCAAGGGTAACAAACGGGTCAATCCATTTTAATTTTACCGGATAGTAATTGATAACAAAGCTCGAATCGTCCCCTCCGCTTAGTTTTAAAAAGTGAAATTTCATCTGCAAAACTATTATCAGGTAGCCTAGCGCTAAACCGGTAAGTGCGCCAATCATGGATGAAACCATTCCGTTTAACAGGTAAATTCTTTTAACCAGCTTCCCATCGCTACCCATCACTTTCAGTATCGAAATATCTTTTGTTTTCTCCATTACCAACATAGAAAGTGAACCGATGATATTGAAAGAAATGATCAGAATGATAAATCCGAGA
>CAIYOV010000501.1 GCA_903927935.1 uncultured Bacteroidota bacterium
CCCACCAGGTCCAGATGAGAAGGTAGCAGATACAGATTGGGCGTTTCGGTCTCAAGAATAATATCGCGGGGTTTTACTTCGTTCACCAAACATTCATACAAACTGGTCTTTATCGTTTTAGGGTCAAAGCCCACACCCGAAGTAGCATTTGCCTGTGGGTCAGCATCTATCAGCAGCGTTTTGTATTCAAGAATGGCTAAACTGGCTGCAATGTTAATGGCAGAAGTAGTTTTGCCCACGCCCCCCTTCTGATTGGCCAGTGTAATCACCTTTGCATTGTGCTCCTTCTTCTCGGTTTTCTTTTTAGTCATATTTGTTGGGGTTTCTTGTTTCTTAAATTTCAATGGTATCTCCAATCTTCAGTAATAGTAAATCCTTACCTTTTGCTTTAAATTTTTCAATGGCTTCGGTATGATTAATTTTTATGTACCCGAAGGTATCATAATGCAGTCCAATTACCTTATTGCATTTTATAAAATCGCTGGCCAGAATGGCATCATCAGCTCCCATGGTAAAATTATCGCCTATGGGCAACAAGGCTACATTCAGTTTTCCGCTGGTAAGGGGAATCAACTGCATATCCATGGTTAACGCAGTATCTCCGCTGTAATAAAAATTTCCTTCGCTGCTTTCAATTACAAAACCGCCCGGGTTGCCACCGTAAGCTCCATCGGGCAGGCAACTGCTGTGAATGGCCGAAACGTATTTTGCCGAGCCGAAATCAAAAACCTTTTTACCACCGTGGTTCATCGGGTGGGTATTCACTGCGCCCTGTTTCTGAAACCAGGTAACTATCTCGTAATTCGATACAATCGTTGCACCGGTCCGGTTGGCAATATCCAGTGCATCGGCTACATGGTCTTCGTGGCCGTGCGATAGGAAAATGTAATCTGCAGGAATACTGGAAATATCAATGTTTTTGGCTAGTTCGTTATACCGTATAAACGGATCGAATAGCAGGTTTTTACCTGCTAAATTTACTCCAAAACAAGCATGACCGTAGTAAGCTATTTTCATTTGTTATTACGGGGGTGAAAGTAGAACATGTGTGGAACATAAACGGGGCGGATTCTCCACTAATAAACAGGTGTTGTGTTTAAACGTCTGTTTATAAGCGGGGGTTTAGTGTTAATGAAGTGTGGGAAATGTGTGGATAGCAGAAAAAACTTAAAACTCACACCTTACCATCTCTTTATAGCCGCCAATACGCAGTAGAGTGGTTTTGGCCGCGCAACTATCCAGGTTAAACGAAGCAGAATCGTTTTTTGCCCGCAGCAGCTTTACATTATAGGTTAAGTGAAAACGGTGCTGCTCTTTACACTCAGCGTCAACCTGCTGAAATAACTTAACGCTGGTTTGCTGAGGCAGCGATTTTTGCATAGCGCCACTCCAGAATAGTTTGAAATTATCCGCATCGCAGCCCAGAATTTTTTTGGTGAGAATATGCAGGGTATCTTTTGTCAGATAAGCGGTATCTAAAGGAACCATTTCTTTTACGGCAGCATAAAGTTCTTTATCGCGGGTTATTTTACGGAACGAATAATCGCACACCGTGTCGTTTACCGGAACAGCAACACCGGTAGTTGTTTTATTGATTTTGCATGAAGCAACTACCAGAACAAATGCAGCAGAAAGTAGAATCAAATTTTTCACTATCTAAATTATGGCAGGCAAAATAAAAATATTCAGAACGCTTATTTACAAGTCTTCCATTTCTCTTTCACCCAAATAGAATTTACACTGGTATCGTGTTCCAGAAATTCCTTACACATATAGTTGATGACGTTGGCTGTTTGAATTTCATCAATATCGTTTGGATACATGGGTTGGTCGTAATCAACTCCGTTCACTTTAATGGGGTGATTCATTCCGTATTTTATCCAGCATGCCAGCGAGTCGAATTGCTGAACCGGAAGGTCGGCGTGAATCAGGGGAGGAGTAAGTGTTCTTATTCCTTCTCCATGATCTCCGTGGCATTGGGCGCAACGGCTTTGGTAAGTACTCTTGCCGGGGTGTTGTATACTTCCGTGGGTAATAAAGTTCAAAACAAATACGATGACTATACCAACAATGGCGAATGGAGCAAGGTATTGGATGACTTTCTTTTTGTTCACCGTCTTATTTTTCCTTTAACAGAACATCCAGTTCATCGAGTAGTTTCTGCACACTCTCTTCTTTGGTGCCATCGTAATATCCGCGCAATCTGCGTTGCTTATCGGTCAAAATAAAGCTCCCGCTGTGAACATAACCACCCGGTGCATCCGGGTCTTCGGCTGCGCTCACTAAAAATTTTTCTGCAAGGTTGTAGATAGAATCTTTGTTGCCCGTCAGCAAATGCCATTTCGAACTTTCAATGCCCAGTTTCTTTTCATAAGCTTTCAGTTTTGCAACCGTATCGCGAACCGGGTCGATCGTAAAAGCGAGAATCTGAACATCAGGGTTGTCTTTATGTTTTTCGTAAACGCGAAGCATTTGTGCCTGCATCTTCGGGCAAATACTCGGGCACGAAGTGAAAAAGAATTCGGTAACAAAAATTTTGTTGCTCATACTGGCAGAACTTACCACATTGCTATCCTGGTCTACATAGGCAAAATCAGGAAGAACATAATCAATGCTGTCAACCGTTTGTTTTCCGTTTTCGGTTTTAACTACAACAGTTTTGTTTCCATAAACCGGAAGTTTATCGGAATTGCAGCTGAATAGTAAAAAGATGGGAGTGAGTAGAAAATAATTCTTAGCGCGCATGTTTACGACCGCTTAAGCGGCGATTCGCGGGCGAAAGTATTTTTCTTTCAAACTATTTGCAACTTCTTCAGAAAGAGGTTTGGCTAAAAAATCTAAAACCTCAGGGTATAATTCTTTCTTGGCAACATCGTTCGGATGGTCCGAGGTAGAAAAAAGATAGATGGTAGTTTTGTTTCGTGCGGCTTCAGGGAAAGTACGGAACTCATTTAAAAAAGCCCATCCATC
>CAIYOV010000502.1 GCA_903927935.1 uncultured Bacteroidota bacterium
CAACCACTTCTTCATCGCCTTCATACTTCACCTGTTTCAATGCTTCATGTAGCAAATTACCGGCATCTATCTTACCGATGGCTGCATCACTCCAAAGTAAATCGGCCTTCATCTTTACCTTGATAGCAGAAGCCAATAGATTAGCTGATTGAGTTGCTTCTTTTTTATACAATTCAAATTTCTGCTTCTCTCCTTTCTTCGAAATTTTGTTTTCGAAATTTTGTTCACCAAATACATATTGCTGGAAGCCATCCCATTGCTGTTGTTTCTTTAAGAACGCAATCAACAAAGCAGTCACCGAATTATTTTCTTCCGGTTCTTTGTCTAACTCTTCTGATAAAATATACAGCGCATCTTCCGGTCGTGTGGTCCCTACATAAAGCAGGTTAAGCAAGTCGAGGAATGATTGTTCGTCCTCGCGTTCGTATAAGGCAGCAAATTCTGTTTGCAGCATTTGTTTATTGCGCGGCAATAAACCGATGTTGAGTTGAGGTAAATATTTTTTGTTGAGCGGAACCCAGAAGAAATTCTTCGTGAGTTTCTTTTCCTCAACTGCATCAGCCAATATCACTATAGGAAACTGCAAGCCCTTTGATTTATGAATGGTCATGATGCGCACGGCATCTAAACTTTCAGGATAAATGATACTCTTTTTATGCTTTACACCATCCCACCAAACCAGGAAATCTCCAATAGAGTTACCGTAACGCGAAGTGTAAAGCAAAATTTCATCAAGAAAGAATTGCAGAAACGGGTCATCATCATTCAAACTGAAAATGCGAATGAGTTGTTGAGTTAAGTCTGCCAAGCGACCGGTTGCTAATTCGGTGGAGTTGAACTCCACTTTTGTTTGTTCTGCAAAATCCTTTTCAAAAGCGAACGAAGGAGTATTGAAATTTATCTCTTCGAAGTGCGAGGTTTTATTGTTCAGCACTTGAGCGTAATAAAACATTTCTGCCCGTGCAATGTGATTGTCCTTTCTATTCAGATAATTGAAAACCGCTAAGAGTAACTGCACTTTCTGAGATTGATTGATGAGCAAACTCTCCGGTGATATAACTCTGATTTCTTTTTGCACCAGATAGGAAGCAATCTCGCTCGCGTTGCTGTTACTTCGGGTAAGGATGGCCACATCGCACCAACTATAGCCCCGCTGTAAAACATCTTTGATGATTTCTTCTACACGTGCGCAGCGCATCTCATTGATCCTTTTCTCTACTTCTTCATCATCTTTTAAAAATTCGAGACTAACGAATCCACCGGTCTTTTCTTTTCCCTGCTTCTGAAAATAATCGATGTAGATATTCTTGTTCTTCAACTCTGGCAAGTCAAGCATCTCTTTGTAGAAAGCGTTGTTGAAGTCAATCACTTCTTTAGTGCTACGGAAATTGCTTTCGAGAAATTCAATTTCTACACCGTAATTATTTACCGCCACTTCGCGTTGCTTGAGCAGTTCGTTTTCATCGCTGCCGAAAATTTTAGGAAGTACCGAGAACTGTTCCACCTCACCTCCGCGAAAGCGGTAGATGGCCTGCTTGCCATCGCCAACAATTAAGCTGTCTTCGTTTTTGAATTGCGAGTTTTCAATCAACGGCAAAAGATTGCGCCATTGAATTACAGAAGTATCCTGAAATTCGTCAATAAGTATGTTGTCATACTTTTCTCCTATTCTTTCATAGATAACCGGTGCGTCCTGCTCTTTTACAATTTCAAAAACCTTGTGGTGAAAATCGCCAATGTGCAGAATGTTGTTGTCCTTTTTTATTTCATCGAGTAACTTTTGTAAATCAGCAAGCAGAATGAATGAGTAAAAATTTTTGAGCAGCAAATCAGCGAGGCAATAGTCTTTGCCATCGTTCTGAAAGAGGGAAACAATCAATTGATAGGAATCGCGAAGCCGCTCTTTGATTCCTTCATCCAACTCATCTTTTTTGCCCCAGTTGTTTTCTTCCAAACAAGCTTTTACATAGGTGTTACCGGTTACATCTTTCGGAAAACTCTCCTCGGCAAATTTGCTGAAGTAGCCGAACACCCCTTTTGCGCCTTGATAAAAATCTTTAGAGGTGAGTCCGTTGTTAAGGATGAGTTCAAACGCTTTTTTCCCTTCCGCATAAACCTTCTGCTCAAACAATTTCATCTGTGCGTGAAGAGCTGCTTTTGCATCACGCATTTTGTCGAACTCCACTAAACTAAGCTGCTGAATGTAAGGCATGGCTTCGTCTACAAACAATTCGTTGCCGAGCTTTTGAATCTCAAAATCTATGTTCCAGCTTTTGCCGTCTTCAATTTTTGTTTCGGCAAATTCGAGTACGGCTTGTGTTACCTGCGCATCGCTTTCGCTTAACCGGTCGAGGAGCAAATCAACTGCATCATGCAGCAGTTTCTTACTGTCCATTTCAATTTCGAAGTTCATGGACAAATGCAAATCGTGTGCGAAGGCGCGCACTACCCGGTGCACAAAACTATCGATAGTACTTACGGAAATATCGCTGTAGTTGTGCAGCATGTTGCGGAGAATGAGCCCCGCATCGTATTGCAATTGCTCTCCGGTTTTACTGGTGAGTTGGCAGAGTTCTGTTTTTATCAGATTATATTCTTCGTCACCTTTGCTGATTCCTTCAAGCGCATCAATAATTCTGCTTTTCATTTCAGCCGCTGCCTTATTGGTGAAGGTAATAGCGAGAATGTTTTTATACTTTGTCGGATGCGCAAACGCCAGCCGCAGATACTCTTTTACGAGCGTATATGTTTTGCCGCTGCCGGCTGATGATTTGTAAATGCGAAGCATGATTGCAAAATAAGAATTAGGAACACAAATAAAGGCGGGGTGCACGCAATGTATGGGAGCAGCATTTTATTTTTTGTGCGCCCTTACCATTTCTCTTCTTCCCGGTGGGCCGGGTATTTTTTCGATGGTAAAGCCCGCTTCTTTCATCGCTTTTTGAATCACCACTTTTGAACTATAGGTAACCAATATTCCGTTAGGCACAATTGCATCATACATCTTCTTGAAAACTTCTGTTCTCCACATTTCGGGTTGGTGGGTGTAGGCGAAGGCATCGAAGAAGATTAAGTGATAAGTGTTGAGCGGTAAGTTATAAGTAAATAGAGAGTCGTGTATTTTTTTGAATGCAAAGTGCGGAGTAACCTGATGGGTTTCGTTCCAGCACACGAGGTGCAGCGAATGATAAGGCCCGTAACAATATTCGTAACCCAGTTGCTGAGTATAGTTGAGTGCTTTGATGACTTCGATATCTACCGGATAGAGTTCAATGGCGGTGTAATCAAGTTTTATGTTTCGCTTTTCGGCTTCGAGCATGGTAAGCATGGCATTGAGGCCGGTGCCTAAGCCTACTTCGAAAATATGAACCCCTTCTGCCTTTCGGGCATCTTCCCCTAAAGGGGAAGAAAGAACATACTCCAATCCACTTTTAATAAAAACATGGCGCGATTCTTCGATGGCTCCGTGGCGCGAATGGTAGATTTCGTTAAACTGTTCGCTGAATAAGGTATGTGAGCCGTCAGCAGTAGTGATTATTTGCATGATTAAGTGACGAAAGTATCATAACTATAAAAAAACAAAACAACCTGCCTCGCAAACAGCCCAATACGGCATTGGAGCCTCGAGTTCGATAAAACTGACAGAAAAAAACATGTCATTTTCATCCATTTTAATGCATTTTATGCCACTAAGCCCTGTTTTCTCGCAACGATGATAGGCTCCCTCAATTACTGGAGTAGCTCCTGCGCTGTTAGTTACTAAACCCAATGCTATATGACAAACATTCAGATGGAAAAAAAGAACGTGCTCAACCAGGTTAGTAAAATGTGCATCCCACAGATTCTCACCAGGACAGATTTGTGCCTTGCAGAGATTCGTGGCGACATAAACCAAAAGCAAAAAGCGCGAGAGGGAAAAACCCTTCGCGATTTTGCTTTTATCTACTCGTGCTAATCATTTCAATCGGCACAATTCAAACCCTTTTGAGGTATCTCTGCTTATAAAAATATGATTGGTGGCCGGTTCGTAACGTACTGTAATCTTAGTGCTGTCTTCGGCAAGCAGCACATCCGATTTTTTTTGCATCACCAGGTTTTTGGTGCTCCCTTTAATAATAAAATCGCTGCCATGTTCTTCAATAGTGCACCAAACTTTATTATCGGTGGCATTGCAATATTTCCACTCTCCGGCAAAATTATACTTGTTATTGCTGCAGGCAAAAAAGATGAAAGCAATAGCGGTAATTAATAAAAGATGTATCCGGTTTTTCATATTCATTTTTAGTGCCGGTGCGGCACAAATTTTTTATCTGTTCTAAATGTGACAAATATAAACTTCAGTCTTCTCCTTGCCATTTTAATACGGCTGATGTTGGTCACCTAAACAATCACCGGCACAACAAATTATCTGATGCAAAATTCCTCTCACCGTTTCAATGCTTTACCGTAAACGGCCATTACTTTAACTTTTGCAAGGGTATGGTCAACTATGGGCGCAGGGTAGGCATCGGTGCCATACTTGGGTACCCAGTGCTTTACATATTTCATTTCGGGGTCAAAGCGCTCCATTTGCAAAGTAGGGTTAAACACACGGAAGTAAGGAGCGGCATCGGTGCCGCAGCCGGCCGCCCATTGCCATCCACCGTTGTTGGCCGCCAAATCAAAATCTAAAAGTTTTTCGGCAAAGTAAGCTTCGCCCCATTGCCAGTTAATCAGTAAATGCTTGGTCAGAAAACTCGCTACTACCATGCGCACACGGTTGTGCATATAACCGGTGGCATTCAGTTCGCGCATACCGGCATCTACCAAAGGGTAACCGGTGCGACCTTCGCACCAGGCGGCAAAATGCGTTTCATTATTCTCCCATTCAATCTGGTCATACTCTCTGCGGAAACCTCCCTTTGCCACATGCGGAAAATGAAAAAGAATCTGCTGATAGAAATCGCGCCAGATGAGTTCGTTCACATAGGTTTGATTGCGTAGCTGGGCATAATTCAGCAACCTGCGGATACTCAGGGAGCCGAAGCGCAGATGTAGGCCCAGCCGCGAAGTGCCGTTAACTGCCGGAAAATCTCTTTGCTCGGTATACTTCTTTATAATATCGCTGCTAACTTTGCGCCCGGCAAATTCAAAACCCGAATTTGTGAACCCGATATTTTGTAACGAAGGAATTTCGAAGCCAGATGTTTTAAACAAGTTGCCTGCGTATTTAAGAGTGGGGTAACTTTTAGTGTAAAAGTCATTCATCTTCAATCGCCACTTCCGGCTGTAAGGAGTAAACACCGTGTAAGGTGTTTTGTCGTCTTTCAGCACTTCGTTCTTTTCAAAAATCACTATATCCTTATAGGTATGAAAGCGGATATCGTTTGCTTTCAGCAATTCATTTACACTGGCATCGCGTGTAATTCCGTAGGGTTCATAATCGCGGTTGGTGTAAACAGTGTCAATGGCATATTCGCTCAGTAAATCTTTCCAAATCACCCAGGGCCGACCAACTTTTACTAAAAGTGATGAGCCGAATTCTTTAAGCTCATTATTCAGCCGCAGAATTTCCTGATGAATAAACTGCACGCGCTTATCGGTTTTATCCTCGAGCTTACTCAGAATCTCTGTATCGAAAATAAACAGCGGCAGCACGGGTTTGCCCGATTTTAAGGCATGATAAAGCGCTGCGTTATCATCTAAACGCAAATCTCTGCGAAACCAAAACACCTGAACTGACGTATTATTCTCCATAACTTAACAACAAAGGAACACCTGTTTGGTTCATTAAAAATTCTACTTTAGCAACACTAAACAATTAATATGAAGAAACTACTCACTACAGCATTTGTTACCCTTTCGGTAATTGCATTTTCGTTTACCCAGCAAACGGTTGCCTCCGATTTTTATTTAATGAAAACCCAGAAAGATGCCGAGTATGTTTTAAAAGCGTTAAACCTGGAGCTGAAACTTTCCGAACAAGAATTTACAAAGGTGAAAGAGTTGCTTTTTGTCAGTGCCAAAAGTCAGGAAGAACAACTAAAGTCATTAACCGATGCAGAAAGACTGAACATTATTAAAACCCGCCAAACGGCACATATTGAAAACGGACTGAGAACAATTATAGGCCTTGACAAATACAACATCTACCTGAACCAGAAAGCCAGCCTGGAAACAAAACTGAAAGAACTGAAGAAAGGCCAATAAGCCGTTGCGCTCTTCGTTATCGAAGGGTCAATCGGTCTGCAATAATTCTTTATTTAAAAGAGCGGTGAGTTCCACCGCTCTTTTATTGCCGTATGTTTTGCCTTCAAATTCGCGCACCCACTGAATACCGCGTACCGCATTGGTCAGCAAAATTTCATCCGCTTCCAATAATTCTTTTAATTCTACTTCGCGCTCTTCAAAATTTTCCTCGTCCAGCATCGGAATTAAATACGCGCGCATTACCCCGTTTACACAACCGCTATCTAAATGTGGAGTAATCAACTTCTCTCCTTTCACCAAAAAAACATTGGAGTGAATCGCCTCGCTGATGCTTTCCGAGTCGTTCAGCAAAATACATTCATCCCAACCTTCTTCCCTGGCATACTGCGCGGCTAAAACATACATCAGCGCATTGTTAGATTTTATATCACTGATCATCGAAACGGTTTTCCAGCAATCCTGGCGCACACCAACTTTTAATCCGTCACCCGCTTCAAATTTATCGTTTGTAAGCTTATTCATGCTGAAAGTGTAACCGAGTTCTTTTTCATCGGGCAGATACAAGCCACCCCCCTTTCTGAAAAACTGTAACCGCACCCGCGCATTTTCAACAGCATCATTCACCGAAGCCAGGTCAAGCAGCATATTCTGAAACGATTCCAGATGAAAGCGTTTGGGCAGATGTGCCGAAAGCACCTCGGCAGTAAATTCAATGCGGCTCCAATGGTAATCGAGCAGAGGAATTTTTTTATTGAACATCGCCATGGTTTCAAAAAAGCTGTCGCCATATTTAAAGCCGCGGTTGGTAACCGACAGCAACTGCTCATGCTCCTGATGAATGTTACCGTTATAGTTGATATACCGCATACGTGTTGTTCTGCAAAATTAATTTACCGGTCGAAGCAGGAAATTCTTTTTTAGTAAGAAGGTGAGTAACTCCTTTTTTCTTCAACAGCTCTAATCGTTCCCTGTCAGCATTTAAAAAGAAGGAATCTGCAGTATCCTTAAGGGCAAAACCCTTTACATTCATTTCCGGCTTTACCCCAAACACTTCTGCTACTCTGTTTGACCACTCCTTTACAAATGCCTTATTGCGCACATTCGCTTTAAACTCAACATAGCTTGAACGCTCGGCATAAAATTTCAGTTCTGTATTATCAAAGGGCTGAATAAAAACTGCATCGTGCGGAGTAACTTCTTTTATCTTTTCACAAATGGCAATCATGTCATCCTGCTCTTTCATACTGAACAGTTCGAAAGGTACTTTATACGGCAGCAGGTGATTGAAATTAATAATTACCACCCAACATAGACATGACAGTAAAAACAATATTGCTTTCTCATAGAATGAACTGAGGGTCGGAATAAGAGAACCGAGAAACTGTTCAGCAAAACCCAAAACCGCAATCACTCCCAAAAACTTCATCCATTGCGTTACTTTATAAAACTGAAAATTGCCGATGAAAATATTGTGCCATCCGTACACTGCAAATGCATAAATAATTACTCCCGTCAATCCAATGAGCAAAAACTGAAATAACTGTCTTGAACGCATTCCAAAAAACAAAACAGAAACCAGCACTAATACAAAGAACACCATCATCCTGGCTTTGGGGAAAGCAGAAAAAATAAAATGATGTGGATGACGGAACTCAAAAAGAATTTTAAACAATTCCTGATTAGAAATATCAGCAGCAACATTCTTCTGCATAAAAATCATCACTAAATAAACTCCGGAAGTAAACATATAAACCGTAATAAACCCGAAGAATATTTTCCATGAAACCTCTTTTCTGATTACAGCAACAAAAAGGATGGCACATAATACCATCATTACATCCAGGCCTTCGAGCAGTTGAATAAAAGTAGCCGCAGCCATTAGCACACTGGCAAACAAATATTTTCTATCTAAAAATAAATTAACCGCCCAAACAACAACCGCTACCGCTAAGCCGCTTGCCTGAAAACATTCTGAATATAACTCCACGTTTCCTAAGGTAAAATCGTTCAGTGGAATTAAAGCAACAAGAATGGCCAGCCATGCCAGGTATCTGTTTCGTATAAATCTGCCCGTCAGTTTTTCTAAACCAAAAATTAAAATAACGGTAGAGAGAAATTGGAGGATGAAGCTGAAAACTTCGAAATGATTAATGAAAGGCCGCAGCAGATTGGCCATTATTGTTCTTTCATTCGGAACAGAAGCATTCAATCGCTGAATAAAAAAATCGTACGCGTATAATGTTGAGTCTTGAAGAAAAAGTGTGTAAGGAAGCAGTTCCACCTGATCACCGGTGCCATATCGATAACCAAACCGTAAAACGAGTAAACTCCAGGCAAGAACAGCAAAAAGAATTTGAGAATTCGAAAATTCGAAAATTCGAAAATGAGATCTGCTCTTCATTGTGCTTTAATTTCCAAATTCCCGCATTACAAACTTCCAGATTACACTTCTATCGTTTTCAGATTATCGCTTATTACGAGTTTGCCGAGCGTCTTCGCTTTAATTTCATCTACCGTAACGCCCGGTGCAATCTCAACAAGATGAAAAGCGCCATCGTGAATATTATAAAATCCTAAATCAGTCAACACTCGCTGAATGCATTTTTTACCGGTAAGCGGTAAAGAACAAACCGGAAGTAATTTTGATTCCCCTTTCGGATTCGTTTGCATCATGGTTACAATAATATTCCTTGCAGATGCCACCAGATCCATAGCACCTCCCATTCCTTTTATCAGCTTGCCGGGAATTTTCCAATTGGCAATGTCTCCATTCTCCGAAACTTCCATTGCCCCTAACACAGTAAGATCGATACGTTGTGCCCGGATCATTCCAAAACTGTAAGCTGAATCAAAAAATGCTGTACCGCGCAACGTGGTAATAGTTTGTTTACCTGCATTTATTAAATCTGCATCCACTTCCGATTCGGTGGGGAAAGGCCCCATGCCTAACAAACCATTTTCCGATTGCAGCACTACATCCATTCCTTTAGGAATAAAATTTGCCACCAGTGTTGGAATGCCTATACCGAGGTTCACATAGTAACCATCTTTCAGTTCTCTTGCTATGCGTTGTGCTATTTGTTCTTTAGTTAAAGCCATTTGTTTTATGTATTAAAGTCCCTTAGGAGTTATTTTCTAATTGTCCTTTGTTCAATTCTCTTTTCGTATTTATCCCCTTTAAAAATGCGGTTTACAAAAATTCCGGCAGTGTGAATTTCGTTCGGGTCAAGTTCTCCCTCAGCCACTAATTCTTCTACTTCTGCAATGGTAATTTTTCCGGCCATTGCCATCAGCGGATTAAAGTTGCGCGCTGTGCCTCTAAAAATTAAGTTGCCTGCTGTA
>CAIYOV010000503.1 GCA_903927935.1 uncultured Bacteroidota bacterium
ATAAATTCTAATGCACCACCCAAGTATCACCCGCTGCTACACAATCTGCTTCTGCTTGCTGGTAACTATCGCCAGTAATCCCAACAAATAAACCGTTGTTTTTACAAGTCGCGCTACTGGTTCCACCACCATGTGCAGATGAATACTGGCAGTGGCCGCATTTTTTACAAGAAGTTGCGCCAGATAAAAGACCAATAGCCAAAAAGGCAAAGAAAATTTTTTTCATAGTATTTAGTTTGGTTGTTTAATCAATGTCACACCAAAAATAATCTTCAATTACAATAAAAGCAAGATTTTAGTAAGAATACTTCTATTTTGGTTGTAAAGCAGAGGTATTCTTACTAAAATATCTTTCCGGGGTTCAGAATATTATTCGGGTCAAAAACTTTTTTTATGTCACGCATTAATTGCAACTGCACTTCACGGAATTTAATGTTCATATATGGAATCTGAATCCAGCCGATGCCGTGTTCACCTGAAATAGTTCCCCCAAGTTCTACTACTTTTCCGAAAATTTCACGGATACCTTTTGGCACTTCATTCTTCCAGTAATCATCCGTCAGTTCATCTTTTAGAATACGCACATGTACGTTTCCGTCACCTGCATGTCCGTAACACACGCTTCTGAAATTCCATTTCCTACCCACTGCTTTAATATGTTTTAAAAGTTCTGGCAAATCCGCACGCGGAACAACCGTATCTTCCTCTACGGTCATATTTGTTTTCTTTACCGCATAAGCAATATTTCTGCGCATGCGCCATAAATCAATTTTTTGTGCTTCGCTATCCGCAAAAAGAATTTCGCCTACCTCAAATTGGGAAAGGACCTCATATATTTTCTCGCAGTCTTTTTGAATAACTTCCAAATCGTTTCCATCCACCTCAATCAAAAGAGTTGCCTGAGTATCCTCCGCCAGTGGAATAGTTACATCACCTAAAAATCTCATCACATATTCCAGTGCATCGCGTTCCATAAATTCGATGCAAGAAGGAATTATTCCCGCACGAAAAACTGCACTTACTGCTGCACTTGCATCATCCATGCTTTTAAACGGAGCGAGCATTACGTTGTTGAATTTGGGGAACGGCAAAAGCTTAAGAACAATTTTTGTAATCACCGCCAATGTTCCTTCGCTACCAACAATGAGTTGAGTTAGATTATATCCTGTTGAATTCTTCAATGTATTTGCACCGGTCCAGATTATTTCACCATTTGGCAGAACTACTTCCAAATTCAACACAAAATCTTTCACTACTCCATATTTCACTGCCCTGGGACCTCCACTGTTACACGCCACATTGCCACCGACAAAACTTGTCCCGCGGCTGGAAGGATCAACTGGATAAAACAACCCCTTTTCCTGCACCGTATTTTGCAGGGTTTCAGTAATAACAGCCGGCTCGGTAGTTACCTGCAAATTGCGTTCATCAATTTTCAGAATTTTATTCATGCGTTCAATCGAAAGCATTACGCCACCATGCACGCATAAACTGTTTGCACTTAAACCGGTCCCAGCCGCTCGTGGAGAAACAGGAATTAAATTTTCGTTGCAGTATTTTAAGATCCTTGAAATTTCCTGAGTGGAAATTGGCTTAAGCACGACTTCGGGTGGAAATTTTACACCGTCAGTTTCATCGCGGGAGAATTTTTCGATGTTCGCTTCATCAGTGAAAACAAACTGCTCTCCCACTATATTCTTGAAATACGATAAATCTTCGGCAGAAATTTTTTTGTAGTTCATGTAGATATAAATTCAACTTATCGAAGCTTTGCAATGATATTAAATTACCTAAAGATATTAGTGCAGTAGATTTTATAAGCCTTACTATATTTTTTCATCCAATTCCTATCGAGAGTTACCATAGCTGTAACAAAACCAATTTCCCGTTTATTGAAAACTGCCCCAATCGTATTCTTAACTGATAAAACTCATAGCCGTTTTCATCTAAATCACACTCCTTTGCAGAATAACAAAGACAGCGGTGTCTTATGAGTTTTGTTATGGAAATTTTGCAACATGAATAATCAACCTATCAGCACAATCTTTTCCGAAATACGGAAGCTAAAAAAAGAGAAGGAAGCCGTTATACTGTCACATTATTATATGCCACCCGAATTGCAGATTCTTGAAAAAGACGGTGGGGTGGCTGACTTTATTGGTGATTCGCTGGGCCTAAGTGTTGAAGCAATAAAGGTTCAGGCGCCTAACATTATTTTTTGCGGGGTTAGTTTTATGGCTGAAACCGCCAAAATTTTAAACCCCGATAAGAATGTTTTGATTCCAGATAAAGAAGCCGGGTGCTCCTTAGCTTCAAGTATTACCGGAGCCGATATAAGGCATTTAAAAGCCCGATATCCAGGTGTTCCTGTTATTGCTTATGTGAATACTTTTGCCGAAACCAAAGCCGAGTGCGATATTTGCTGCACCTCACGAAACGCAGTAGCTATTGCTAAATCATTTGAAAGCGATACTCTCATCTTTGTTCCCGATGTATACATGGGGCAAAATCTGAAAGCGAAAATTGAAAGTGAAACGGGAAAGAAGATGATTCTCTGGCACGGCTCCTGCGAAGTGCATGAACAGTTTTCAAGCGCCTCGTTAGGTACTATGAAACAAATGTATCCTGATGCCGAAATGTTGCTGCATTGGGAAGTTCCAAAAGATACTGTAGATGAATCACTGCATGACCATAAAGGTGTATTGGGCAGCACTAACGATATATTGAAATACGTTGGCAGCAGTGCCTCCAAACAATTCATTCTCGCTTCCGAATGCGACCTGGGAGCTACTCTTCGAGGTATGTATCCAGACCGTGAATTTATTACACCATGCTTTAAGTGCCCCTACATGAAAAAAATAAATATGGCAAATACACTTGCGGCATTAAAATCGATTGGTACCGAACAGCAAGCGAACTACGAAATTTCATTGCCTTCTGAAATTTTGAAACGTGCCTTTACTCCTATTAAACGAATGCTTGACTTTGTATGAACCAACAGAAAATAGAAGTTTTAGTAATAGGCAGCGGAATTGCCGGTTTGTTTTACGCCATTCATTGTGCCGAATTTGCACAGGTAACCATTGTTACCAAAGGAACTATCGGTGAGTCGAATACCATGTATGCACAGGGAGGTATTGCTGCTGTTTTTGACAAAACCGATTCTATTGAAAACCATGTGCACGACACATTGGTGGCGGGCGATGGTTTGTGCAACGAAAAAGCGGTTCGTCTAATTACACAAAACGCAAAGCATGCTATATTAGAATTAGATAAACTGAAAGTAAAGTTCGATAAAAAAGAAACGGGCACTTTCGATTTGCACCGCGAAGGCGGACACTCGCACGCCCGTGTTGTGCATACTACTGATGCCACCGGTAAAGAAGTGGAAAATGCTCTCGTTAATCAGGTTCGCTCTCACAACAACATTACTATTCTGGAAAACTGTTTTGCGGTAGAGTTATGTGTAACCGACAATACCTGCACAGGTGTTATTGCCATCGAGAATAAAACAAACGAATTGTTACATATTCATGCCGAGGCCGTGATGCTGGCAAGTGGTGGTGCCGGGCAGGTTTATAAGCTAAACACCAATCCCTCCATTGCCACCGGTGATGGTTTTGCCATGGCAGAACGCGCTGGCGCGGCTATCAGCAATATGGAGTTTGTTCAATTCCACCCTACTACTTTATATGAACCCGGCAATCAGGTATTCCTGATAACCGAAGCACTGCGTGGCTTTGGCGCTGAATTGAAAAATAAAAGGGGGGACACGTTCATGGAAAAATATCATCCGCTCAAGTCACTTGCCCCGCGTGATATAGTTACCCGTGCCATTGTAAACGAAATGAAAAAAAGTGGTGAGCCCTGTGTGTACCTTGACCTCCGTGAATTTAATACGCAGGAACTCCAAAAGCATTTTCCAAATATTTATGACCGGTGTAAGCAAGCAGGATTAAACCTTACAAAAGATATGATACCGGTTGTTCCGGCAGCCCATTATATGTGTGGCGGTGTCGTTACCGATTTGAAGGGGAAAACTTCGATCAAAAATCTGTACGCATGTGGCGAAGTTTCCTGCACCGGTGTGCATGGAGCTAACCGTTTGGCCAGCAATTCGCTTTTAGAAGGCTTGGTATTTGCCGAAAGTGCCGCCTCTGATTCTAAAACGCTTCTGCAATCGGCCATTCCGTTAGCGAACCCAATTGTAATAATGCAGTTGAATAAGCATGAAGATGCTGATTTAAGCAGCATGAAAAAATACGTACAGCAATTAATGTGGAGGTATGCGGGAATTGTAAGACAAGGAACGGAATTAAATTATTGCGAAGAAGAGTTGAAAGAGCTACATCTTAAACTTACGTCAAGAATTTCTTTACATGGAATATCTGTTGAGGTAATGGAAATGCTGAATTTAGTTGAAACCTCGCTTATGATTGTACAAGCTGCATTGCTGCGCGAGGAAAGCAGAGGCTGTCATTACAGAACCGACTTCCCCGAGAAAAAAATGATGGCTCCTGAAACCGAAAAATATGGACATATACAAGGAGTTTAATTTCGAGGCTGCACACTTTCTGCCCAATGTTCCGGCAGAACATAAGTGCAGGACGATGCACGGACATTCTTATAAAATAAGAACTTACATAAGAGGGAAGGTCAATCCGGATACCGGATGGGTAATTGATTTTAACGATTTAAAAACGGCTGTTATTCCGGTAATTAAAGAATTAGACCACAAAATTTTGAATGAAATTACAGGACTGGAAAATCCTACCGTTGAAAACCTTGCCATTTGGATTTGGAACAAGCTTTCTCCACATATACCCTTGTTATCGAAAATTGAAATTTCCGAAACGGCTACTTCCGGATGTATCTATCAGGGAGAATAAACAGTTGATACCCTTTCAGTTTTAGATGAAATATCGTAGCCGCGAGCAGAATCGAACTGCTATTTAGAGTTTAGGAAACCCTCGTTCTATCCATTGAACTACGTGGCCAGTTGCGCGCGAAAATAGAAATTCCGTTGCCTAAAGGAAATGCACTACCCCCGGCTTTAATAGGAAACCGGAACGCCTCCGAAGTTATTCAGAAAATCCTGACGGCTCATGCGTTTGCCAACCGGTGCATAGTTGCCTATAAAATCGTTGGCGTGCAGGTTAGGATAATCGGCAAGATTGCTTGCATCGAGTATAGGCACCTGACTCATGTTGCCGGAGAATCCTTGTCGGGTAACCAGATTGCGGTAAACAAGAAACATTTTGGTTCCGGGGTGTATTGCAATGGGCATTTTGTTTAATCCGGTTGACTTGGCGGTGATGGCAGAATCGAAGTTGGCGATAACCAGATTCACGAATCCGTCAGCGGCCACATGGGCATCGGCATCTTTAAGGGCATTGTATGTATAGGTGTAATTATCGCCCTGGTTAATGCTCCAGTAACGCACATCTGCTGTGCTGTTTTGTGAGGCGGTTTGCGCATAACCGGGAGCCTTGAAGCGCAATACAAAAACCTCACCGGGCTGCGGGGTAAGGGGCATGGCTAAATACTGGTTATCGTAATTGTTATACAAACCATTCAGGGTAAAATGATAGAAATATAAATCGGTACCGGGTTCAGCAGCGTAGTATTGACTGATCAAAGCCTGAACGTTTTGCTGCGAGCCGGGAACATGAGGATTTAAATCAACCGGAGCGTTCAGGGCAGTGCCGGTAGGGATGTCGTAAGTTTCTACAGTAGGTAAAGTAACGCCACCTGCCGGTCCGCCTTGCGGCACATAGTAGCGTAAGAAAATGGCTACGGTATCTACCGCAGAGTCGTACTGCAAAACGTTTTGCTTACCGGTAATATCGGTGCCGGTTGGCAGCACCTCAATAGAATAAACATCATTCTTTCCGAAGCTTCTGCTGCCATCATACGGGTTCTGGCCGGGGCAGCAAGGCTTGATGTTTACATCGAGCAGAGAACCCAGACTGGTCGGGCTGTTTTCGTTATATACATTGTAACTCATGTACCGTGCTTCGGCATAATAGCCCTTTATTTTTATGCCTACATTCTTCAGGTGGGTTCTGTCGAAACGGTATAAATAGTATACCGCAAAGCGGTCCGGATAACTGCCGGCCGTGGTATCGGAGCCCAGCACCTGTGTCCACTGCGTACTGTTGCCCGCTGGGGCGTATGTGCACTGGCAGGCTGGTTCGCTTTTTTTGCAACCACAAATAAACAGTGTCAGCAGGGTTAATGTTGCCATCAAATACTTCATAGTTGAATTGTTTTATGGATGAATTAACTTGATAACAAAATGCTGCCCTTCGGAATTTATATTCAAAAAATAAACTCCGGCCGAAAGGCTGTTTTCGGGTTTGAACAGAGCCGGACTATTGGCCGCCAGTGAAGTGCTGCCGAAATTTGCCACCGGTCTGCCGGTTACGTCCAGCAAAATCATTTCAGCATTCGGCAGGTTGGTGTCGGCTTCAATCCATAGTTCACCGGCAAACGGGTTTACGGCTTTTATGGCAGTACCGGCTGCCGATAGAGTTTCGGCTATGCCGTTAAGCATGTTGCAGTTATAAGGCAGCGGGTTTAGTTCTAAAGGAGCCCCAGGTGTCAGGGTATGCCCTGCAAATGCGGAATACGAAGGCTCGAAAAACTGACACTTAAAAATAATGTTTCCCATGTCGGTAGTGTCGCCCTGGCTAATGATACCCGTGTGCGTTACCGGATTGATGTACCGCCACACCTCGTTATTGGCCGCATCAATTTCGAAAATTACACCCGAGTCGCCCTCGCAGATAAGCGTGTTGCCGTTGGATAAGCGCTGCGCCCCCGAAATGCGTGGCGAAAACAGCGAGTGACGCGGGCTGGCCGTATATTTCCAGTAAGCACTGTCGGGCTTATAGGCCTGGTTTGGAACCAGTGTATAATCACCGTTAACATCTACCGGTGGCGCAAATATTTCCACCTGCGAATAAAAACCGTTCGGGCGGCCTACACCGTTGTTGAACACTATAATGTTACCGGCACCCACCAGTCCGCTGTCTATCCAGTGCGGGTTGTGTTCGCCATACAATATTTCGTTAGCCGAAGTAGCCGCCTCATACACGGCAGGGTTTCCCCAGCGGTATAAAAAATCGCCTCCCTTACCATGCGCCCCACCGGTGTGCGATTTTGATTGGGCTGTAGTTGTGCTGTGGTCAATAAACCACATCTCGCTCAGGTTGCGCGAGTTCAGAATAATCTGGTCGAGCTTGGCGTTATACGCCAGCGAGTTGCAGTGCAGCCAGTCGGCCGAGTCAATTTGCGTGGCAATGGTGCCGCCTATGTAATTCAGGTTGAGCAGTTCGGGGTGTTGGGCCACCACGCCATAATTGGCTTTGCTGATATCGTGATGCTGCACCAGGTGGTCCCAGGCATGCCACTCCCACACCACGTTACCACCGGTAGCGCCTACCGGTTCAATCTCTATAATTTTTTCGCTCCATATACCTTCGCTGCTGATGTTAGCCGGGTCGCGGCCCGCGGCAATGGCCTGTGCCGCTGTCTTCAATTCCCACATCAGCACCAGCACATGGCCGTTGGGCAGGGGCACGATATCGTGGTGATGCATATCGGAATCGGAAAAAACCTGATAATACCAAAGCCGGTTACCATCCCAGTCAAACTTTTCGATAATGCCGCCATGGCCGGGCATATTAAAATGCGTGGTCATGGTGTCGGCCGGGCGAAACAAAGTTCCATCGGGCATAAGGTATGCGGTTAAGCCGCAGTAACGGTTAGTGGCCCACGAGTGAACCGGATAGCCGCATTTATCAATTAAGTAAGTGGTTTTAGCCGAAATGGGCGACATGAGCACGTAGCCGTCTAACGAGCCGGGCTGTTTGGTAATAAGACCGACCGTTTGTGCCACCGGGTGGAGGGCAGCAAGTGCCAGAAACAGACTGAGTAGTAGGTGTTTCATTGTTCAAAAAATTTGTTGCCCTTTGCTACCGGTAATAAACAGCCGGTGCAGGTACTGAACCTTTATTAAGTATTTTAAAAAAATGGAATGCTCCGCTAAATCGGGAACTAAATTAGAAATTCTTAGCCCTTACAGAAATGAGGGGTTTTACATTTTTACCCACTTTATGCGCTGGAATGCATCGCACAGCTTAACATCTGCTATGCAAACCGGGTTGGGTTTGCCATTTTTCGAAAAGCAAAAAATTTCCCACTTTTGTAGAGGAAGTTAAAAACTCAGCTATAACGGCCGGTGGGGAGGGTATTCAGTAAACCGAAATACGAAACCAAACAACCTATTATATGCTGCCTAATCAATCTACCTTAATTGACGGTAAGGTAATTACCCATAGCGAGTTTCGGACTATTCAGCTGCTGGTGCAGGAAAAAGCGCGCAAGCAAATTGCTGCCGAACGGAAGGTAAGCGAAGACACTTTAGATGGCCAGATGCGCTTTTTATTTAAAAAGGTAGGCGTAAAAAATGCCGTGGGTTTAGCGGCCTGGGCTATCGAAAACGGATTTAACCGCCAGGGTAATTATTCGCCTAAAAATAAACCGGCACACCTCCGTAAAAAGATAGCCGGACCGGTTAACAAAAAGAAGAAATAAGCCCTGCACCCTTAACGGAAAACCGTTAAGGATATACTGTTAAGGGTTCTCCTTTAACGGAATTCTGTTTCGCCAAAAAGCCAAATCCGATTTAGTTTTGTTCCATCGTTCAGTGAAATGGTGAGCGCTGAAAAATGCTTTTTCTGCCTGCTTAAAATAAGCACGACAACCTTGGTTCGGCCGGTCTGAACCTTGGTTTTGACCGCCAGAACCTAGGTTCAGCGGGCCGGAACCCTGGTTGTGGGGGCCAAAACCAAGGTTGTGAGAGCGAAAACCAAAGTTCTGCCGTTTAGAACCAAGGTTTTGAATGTGAAAACGCTGGTTCTAACGGCCAAAACCAAGGTTAAAGGCGCGATAACCATGGACGAAACAGGTTGAACTTAAGTTGAGAAACGCTGTAGAGAGGTGGGAAGCATCTGTTTCACAATAAAAACAACGAAAACAATAAAAAACCAACTCATTTTCTTAATCATTAAAACAATAACTATGGCAACCAGAATTTCAGGCAGTCCCGCAAAGTTCAACACTTACATTAACAATGGCGATGATTACTTACAGGCAGGCACCCCCACCAACGGCACCCGGCTGGGGCTTAGCGGTTCGCAGCAAACGGAGTGGACCAACAGGCGCGTTTACTGGCGCGATACCCTCTACCCCAAGTTTACCAGTAAAGCCCAGCGCACCGAGGCGGTGGTAGAAGAGGTGCACAATTTTATCCGCGATTTCCGTAAAGACGCTAACCCGGTGCTCGATATGATGGCGGCAAACCAGTCGGCTACCGCTCAGGATGAAAAAACCTTCAACTTTGTTAAACGCGAAAACCGCAAAAAACCCGAGCGCAAAACCGAGGCTATTACCGAACTGTGTTTCGGCACCATACAGAGTATTGGCGGAGGGGTGGTTAAAAACGGCTGCCGCAGCGACCACGATACCAAGCGCCCATCGCTGGCCGATGGGGCCGATGGAGTGGAAGTGTCGTATACCTTAATCGATTTAAAAGGCGCCACTCCGCCTAACCCGCAGCAGCCTAATACCCCGGAGCTTATTCCTGCGGCTAACGACCAGCGCATGAAGCACCTGACCTTCAGCAAAGCAAAATTTTTACTGGAATGCGGACAGGAAAACAGCGGCAAAACCCTGCTCATTTATCACCGGTGGATTAATTCGCATTACCCAAAACTGGCAGGGCCGTGGAGTGCCTTTCAGGTACTGCTGGTGTTGTAAACAGAAATACCGGTGCCACGGTTTTAAACCATGGCAACGGTTAATTAAAAACTACCTCACCACTACCTTAGCCGTATAATTTGCTTTAGCGCTTTTGGCCTGCAGCAGATAAATACCGGCATTCAGATTCTCTACGTTTATTGATACCGGAGAGGCGGCAGGGTTGGCGCTGCTGAAAACCTCGCGGCCTGTAACATCGTGCAGAGCAATATTGTTCAGCACTTCACCGCTTCCGGTGCTTACTAAAATATGGTCGTGTGCAGGGTTCGGAAAAACATTCAGTGTAAGCTCAGTGCTTACTTCCTCTACCCCGGTTGTGGGTGCGGTATATAAAACAGCATTCACCGGAATAGTATTATGCCCCGACTGCGGACCGGTGTTACCCGTGTTAACCACCCCGTAATAAGAAGCCCCCACCGTATATGGATAAACCGGAACCTGATTGCTGTCTATAGTCACAAAATAGGCATAGGTACCGCCCGGATAATCGGGAGTAATGCAATGGCGGCCGTTATATTGGTCCAGATGGCCCAGGCCCGGCACATACTCATAGTCTTCAATATACTTACCCAGCGGATACTGCCCGCCAATAGCCGGACCATACTGACCGGAGGTTAAAACAGTTCCGCTGGCCAGTGTAGTGCGGGCGGTAATGTTGCGAAGGCGGTAGCTGGTTTTCATGCGTGTAATGCCACCGGTGCCGTTGGTATCGGCATAAGCATACGCCCCGTAAATAGGGTAACCGTCAAAAGCAAAACCAATAAGCGGTGAATGAACCGTGGTAGCCTGATCATCATACAAACAGGTAGGATTAACGTGGTGATGATACTCACCGTTAGGAGCAGGGTGACCCAGACAGTTATCAAAACTGCCACCTTCATTCGGCAGGGCATCCTGGTTCCAGATACCGCCATTATTATACGATATGGCATCTTTGGCATTAAAAATACTAACGCCATTTGTCCAAACACCTATATGCCCCCCACCGGTGGCCGTTTTGGTGCCGGTTTTAGGCTGCGGTGCACGCGTAATTTTAAAACAGAAATTCTCATTGGCCGGTATGTTGGGGTTGCCTGCCCAGGGGCCAATATCGTAACCGGGTATACAGGTGCAGCTTACATACACATCGGTGCCGGTGTATTTCACCTGCTGAACATTGGCCGATAAACCGGCATACCCGGTATCACCGGCTACATTAATAATCCACGAGGTGATGGCCGGATCGGTTACCTGTGCCACAACAGTGGCGGCAGAAATAAGCAACAATGCAAAAACAAGAAATGGATAGTTTTTCTTCATGGGTAGTTAAAGATTAGTTATTGGTTGGTTTATAAAGCATGTTTTGACGACACCTTTCTTTAAAACCTTCGGTAATGATATAAAAACCTCATAAAATTTTTAGCGGGGCAGAAAACTGGCACCCTAAACCAAAACCGAATCTTATAACTTTTTTAAGCTTTAGTGTAACGCTTTTGCAGAAACAAGCGGCTAGGTTTGTTTTCGAAACAAAGCACCATCCGCTTGAATGAATCGTTGCTCATATCACAACTGCAGGAAGGAAACCCAAAAGCCTTCGGCTACCTCGTGGAAAATTATCAGCACCGGGTGTTCAATACCTGTCTGGGTGTTTTGCGCAATGCCGAAGATGCCGAAGATATTGCTCAGGAAGTTTTTGTAGAGGTGCACCGGTCTGTTCAGAATTTTAAAGCCGAATCGAAGCTCTCTACCTGGATCTATCGCATCTGCGTAACCAAATCGCTCGACCATCTGCGTGGTAAGAAAAGGAAAAAACGCTTTGCCTTTGTAAAAAGCATTTTTGGCGAAGGCGACAACGAGCCCCGGTTTGATATTCCCGATTTTGTGCATCCGGGTGTTCAGTTAGAGAATAAAGAACGCGCAGCCTATCTGTTTAAGGCCATCGAACAACTGCCCGAAAACCAGAAAGTGGCTTTTACGCTCAACAAAATCGAATGCCTGAGCTATCAGGAAATAAGCGAGGTTACCGGCATGTCGGTTTCGGCTGTAGAATCCCTGCTTTTCCGCGCCAGGCAGAATTTAAAGAAAATACTCACCGATTATTATGAGGAGAACGAAAAGTAAGGGCGCAAGTTTTTAACCGTAAAGGCATCTAAACAAATATGAGCCTTGAAAATGAAAAGTGGGCAGAGGAAGTTTTGACAAGCCTGGAAAATATAGAGCAGGCTAAAGCTCCCGAAGGTTTTTATCAACGTACGCTCAGCAGAATAAATGCTGAAGCTGTTATTTCACCCGGTTATGTTTGGCGCATGGCTGCCGGATTACTGCTCCTGATTACCTTAAATGTGTTTACCTGCGTTTCGTTTTCGAAAAATAAAAGCCATGTAAAAAGCGAACAGCTGCAGGCTTTTGCCAAAGAATATTCGCTTTCAATCGACAACGATAATTTTTAAAGCATTGATTCTATGATTAACAAAACCAGATTTCTGTATTTCCTCCTCCTCCTCCTTCTGCTGATGAACGCAGCAACACTTACTTTTATGTTTATGCACCGTCCTCCGCACGGAGGAAACAGTCCGCAGGAAGTTTCGCACTGGCTGACCGAACAATTAAAACTGAATGCAGAGCAACAGGAGCAGTATAAAACCCTGCAGGATGAGCACCGTAAGAATATGGAGTCCATCCACCAGCAGGACCGCAACCTGCACGACCGGTTCTTTCAATTGCTGAATGGAGAAGCTGCTGATTCAACTTTAGTCAATCAATTAGCCGATTCTATTGCCGCCAACCGCAAGCAAACCGAGTTGACTACTTTTTACGATTTCAAAAAAATACGGTCCATCTGCAATGCGGAACAACAGAAAAAGTTTGACGAAATTATCGGTGAAGCACTGCGCATGATGGGTCAGCACCCTCCGCAGAAATAAAAATTCTGAAATCTTCGTTTAGATTTATCGCGTTTATAAAAAATAATCGCGCTTGTTATTTAACTCGTTACCCTTTCTCATTTTCTTTCCGGTAGTAACCATTCTCTATTTTTTACTGCCTTATAAAAGAAGAATCCTGATGCTGCTGGCAGCCAGTTGTTTCTTCTACATGTTTTTCAAGCCCGTTTATATTCTCATTCTGTTCTTCACCATCATCATTGATTATTACGCGGGCATACTGATTGAAAATGCATCAGGCCCCAGGCGCAAGTTTTATTTGTCGTGGAGTATTGTGGCTAATATTCTGGTGTTAGCCATTTTCAAATACTATAATTTCATTAACGGAAATATTGAGGGGCTATTGAACAGCTTTGGCCTTTCAGACCCTATTCCTTATCTGCAAATCCTCTTACCTATCGGCTTAAGCTTTCATACGTTTCAGGCCATGAGCTACACCATTGAGGTGTATCGCGGCAACCAGAAAGCAGAAAGGAAGTTTATCACGTATGCGCTGTATGTCATGTATTATCCGCAGTTGGTGGCGGGGCCTATTGAGCGTCCGCAAAACATGCTGCATCAGTTTTACGAAGAGCATAACTTCGATTACGACCGCACTATTTCCGGCATCAAACAAATGTTGTGGGGCTTCTTTAAAAAAATGGTCGTGGCAGACCGGCTAGCCATGTTTGCCGATGTAGTGTTTAACGACCCGAATCACTATCACGGCTTTCCGGTTATCTGGGCCATTCTGTTTTTCACGTTTCAGATTTATTGCGACTTCTCCGGCTATTCCGACATTGCTCTCGGTGCTTCGCGCATTATGGGCATTGAGCTGATGATGAACTTCAATATTCCTTATATCTCCACTTCTATTAAAGAATTCTGGACCCGCTGGCATATTTCACTTTCCACCTGGTTCCGCGATTATTTCTACATCAGCATTGGCGGCAACCGTGTTTCTAAACCGCGCTGGTATTTTAATTTGCTCGCTGTTTTTTTAGTAAGCGGTTTGTGGCACGGTGCCAACTGGACATTTGTTATCTGGGGCGGCTTACACGGCACCTATCAGGTATTCGGGCATTTAACTGCCGGCATTCAGCAGAAAATTAAAAGCCGCCTTAAGCCCATCAGTTTATTAATTACAGGTATCGAATGGGCCTTCACTATGTTGTTGGTAATGCTGGCTTGGGTGTTTTTCAGGGCCCATAACGTGCATGATGCTTTTACCGTTATCAGAGAGACCATTCATATTGAAAGAGGGGTGCTTTTCGGAATACCGATGTTCAGCACTTTCTTTAATGTGAGTTGTATTGTGTCATTGCTGGTAATGTTTGGGGTAGAATATATCTTCTACAAAAAATGGCAGCTGAAATTATTCCCGGAAGGAAGAAAATCAATGGTGGTAGATGTTGTTTATTGCGCGTTGCTGATTTTATGCATTTATATTTTCGGAATTTTCGAGGAGCAATCATTCATCTATTTTCAATTCTAACGAATGCGGTTTCTGAAATTTACATTTTTTGTTTTGCTGATTTGCGCTACAGCTATCGCATTGCTTGAATATGCTTACCGCTACTATTCAACGCAAGCCGACAGGGTATTTAAACCCTATTACGCCAAGGTCAATACGGTTCAAACGCTCTACATCGGCAATTCACATATCGGGGTGTTCAACAATATATTTCCGGAAGGTTCAAACGAAGTAGGCAACATGTCGCTGGGCGGACAGGATATTTTCAGAATGTATACCGTGCTGAAAACGCTGGTGCCTAAAAGCCCTGCACTGAAGAAAGTTTATATGGGGCTCGATTACGATTTAATAGGTTACAACCAAACCAAAAGCGGGCAGGAATACATTAACCGCGAGTATTATCAGTATACCGACACGCTCTACAACAACACCATGACGAACCGCGCCATGAGTATGTCTAACTTTTTCAGGGCTAACCGCGACATTGCCTTTTTGTTTAAAAGAAATAAAACAGAAGAAAAGCCGATAAACTTTATTCCGGTTGCCAGCCCACCGGTTAATGCCGGCACAGAGACTTCTTCGGTTTCGACTCCTGCTTTAGTTCATCATAAAACAATTGACCCGTTTTTGTGCCGTAAGCGCGCTGAAGAACACACCCTGCTAAAATTCAAACAACAGAACATTGCCGAGAATTTAGATTATCTGGAAAGAATTGTTGCGTTATGCCATCAACATAATGTTCAACTCATTTTGTTCGACCCGCCAAAAACGGAGTGCTACAGAAGCTACTCAAATAAAGAAGTAGTGATAAATGCAAAGCACACCATTGATTCATTTGCGGTGGCGAACAAAGTCCCCTACCTCGATTTTTATAACGATTCCACTTTTAACGATGATATGTTTGTGGACTACGACCACTTAAATGCAGTGGGTGTAAAAATTCTTTCCGATAAGTTAGACCTCTTCAATAAATAACCCTTCCACACGGCTCAGGGTGACAATCTATTTCGCCATCCATAAATAATTCTCCCCTTTTCTGTAACCTTTTCCGCGCCCTGCCGTTTACTTAATTACCATAGTGCTTAAGTTTAAAGAGTCGGGGGTCAGGGCCCGGCTCTTTTCTTTTTGTACCTACCCCAAAATATTTCTCCTTTTTAGCGTTAATTCCTCTGATTATCTGCATTTCGCTAAACCAATCTAAAATCTATCTTTGCCCGCCTTTTATGGAAAAGTTCACCATTATCAATTCGCAGTTTAATAAAGTCCGCAATCTGGCTGCTTACTGCTTCTTGCTGTTTCTGCTGCTTGCTTCGTCCTGCGAAACTCCCGAAAAGGTGCTCAAGAGCAACGACCTAGACTACAAAAAAGCAAAAGCTATTTCGTGGTATAACAAAAAGGAGTATTTCAAATGTATACCCGTTCTGGAAGAGTTGATTGGCTTAATGAAAGGGCGCGAAAGCACCGAGGAGTTGTATTACATGTATGCCATGGCTAACTACAAGCAGGGCGATTACATGATTTCATCTTACCACTTCAAAAACTTTTACGACCTGTACCCCAGCAGCGCACATGCTGAGGAGTGTCTGTATATGTTCGCCAAAAGCAACCAGATGCAGTCGCCAAAACCCGACTTAGACCAAACCTTTACTTACAAAGCGCTCGAAGCATACACCCTGTTTTTAAATTCCTATGCCGATGGCAAATACATTCAGGAATGTAACGAGGCGGTAAAAACGCTTCGCAAGAAATTAGAAAAAAAAGCGCTCAACGCAGCCGAGCTTTATTACCGCACCGAAAACTACAAAGCAGCAGCGACCAGCTACGCTCAAATACTAAAAGACTTTCCGGATATTGCCGAAAGTGAAAAAGTGAGTTACATGATTGTGAAGTCGAACTTTAAGTTTGCGGTCAACTCAATTCCGTCTAAAAAAGCCGAGCGTTTTAATAATGTAATAAAGGCTTATAACGATTTTAAATATAAATTCAGCAGCAGCAA
>CAIYOV010000504.1 GCA_903927935.1 uncultured Bacteroidota bacterium
AATCGAGCAAAAGTGAGTTGCCAACCTTTACATAATTCAAATCGTTGAACACGGAATCTTTCAGATAGAAATCGCCATAGTAATTTGAATAAGGCGTAAGGTCGCGGAATTTATTTTTGTTGCTTTCTACATTCAATTGAAACGAAACGCAGAATATAGGCATAAGCGATTGCGTGCGTGCGGTGTCGTTATTGCCGGAAAAATATTTCTTACCGATGTTATAAGAGCCCTTTAAATAGAAGTCGAGGTTCTGATAATTATTGTTGGCTGCCACCAACGAAACCGGTACCAATGTTTTTTGAAAGAAAGAAGAATCGAAGGGGTTGATGGGCACACCGCCATTCTCCTGCACTTTAAACGAATTGAAAATTAAATCACTCTGCACATTCCAGTGCCTATCCTTTGAATTGAAAATACCATAGAGGTTAAAACTGTTGTCAAGCGATTTCTGATTGTTGTAGATTCCTTTCGAAGAAATACGTCTGAAATCAACTCCGTATAAAATAATGCCTTTGTGCTGGTTCGCAAACCTTCCCTGAAACATCTGCTCGTTCTTCAGGCCAATCATAATACTCAACTCGGTATAAGGTCGAATCACCTGATAATATTTCACCGAATCTTTGGTGTACCGGTAAAGGTCATACTGGTTATAACCTAAATTAAAACCGGTGGAACGGTTTTCGGAAAAAACTAATGGATAAGCCGCAGTACCGGTGTTGCCTGCATGGGTATATTCAATGCCATTGCGCTGGGCTTCACTGTATTCTTCCAAATGAAAAATAGAAGAGTCAATTATATAGTGCTTGTCGGGTTCGGCATTTAAAAACCAGGTATCATTCTTGGTAGAAGGAACCATTTTTTTTCCGATTAGCGACTGAACAGAATCGACAGGAGAGGAAAAGGAGTATGCAATGGGCAATACGCAACAGGCAACTAAAATTGCGGATTTTAAAATCCGTAATCCAAAATCCGTAATCCAAAATCTGTTATTCAGCATCAGATACTCTTCAGTAATTCGATGATAAGTTTTGTCATTTTCGGTTCGGCTTCAGCTGCTTTCTTTAGAACAAATTCATGGGTAACCCGGTCGGCTTTCTCCGGGGGATAACCCATATCGCTGATAACTGAAATAGCAAACACTTCCATCCCTCCATGTCGCGCTACAACCACTTCTGGCGTAGTACTCATGCCCACCACATCGCCTCCTATAATGTGAAACATTTTATACTCAGCCGGAGTTTCAAAGGTTGGTCCCTGTACGCCCACATAAACACCGGTGTGGCAAGTGATTTCATTATCTATGGCAATCTGTAATCCTTTCTTCACCAGTTCCGGATTATAAGCATGATTCATATTGGGAAAGCGTGGACCGAGTTCTTCGTAATTTTTTCCTCTCAAAGGATGATCTGGTTGAAGATAAATATGGTCTGTCAGAATCATTAAATCCCCCACTTCAAAATCAGGATTCATACCCCCCGATGCGTTAGATATAAAAAGAGTTTCAACTCCCAAAGCTTTCATAACGCGCACCGGAAACGTTACTTCCTCCATCGAGTAACCTTCGTAATAATGAAAGCGTCCGCTCATTGCAATAATGTTCTTTCCGCCCAGTTCACCGAATATCAAACTACCTCCGTGCCCCTTAACGGTTGACACCGGAAAGTTCAGAATATCAGCATAAGGTATTTTTACATGATTCGAAATTTCACTCGTCAGATTTCCCAAGCCGGACCCAAGTATCACTCCATATTTGTACTCGCGCTCAATTTTCGCTTTCAAAAAATCACTTGTCTCTTTAATCTTCTCTAACAAATTTGCCATGTATGTATTTTCTGTATTTGAATTTTTTGTTCACTTACAATTGCCTATTGCCTACTTGCTTACTCCTAATATGCTCAATATAACTTAGCACATCTTTGTTAAAACGGTCTCCATCATCACCAATAAAAGTTACCGCTATAGGTTGCACGAATATTTCAATTTTATTTTCTGAAAACCAATTCATCTGTTCTTCCAACCGTGCAGCATCTTTTTCAGTGGTTACAATTATTTTTCTGGTATCGCCAAGATTGTTGAATGTTTCGCGAATCGTTTCCAAATCGTACCGGTCGAAACGATGATGGTCGCTATACTCGCGTACATAAACATTTCGTACTTTTGATTCAAGATAGCTTTTCAGTTGTTCATGTTTGGCAATTCCACAAACCAACAGCACATCTACCTCTTTACTCAACTCTGATTTTATCAGTACTTCATAAAACGAATACAACGGGGCATATTGTATGGTCGAAAAATAAACTTTCTGATAACTGAATGGTTTTATCTCGGCAATAATTTTCTCCTGCTCCTGTTTTGTAATATTTAAAGGACATTTGGTAACAATAATAATATCTGCACGATGATAATTGCTTTTAGCTTCCCTCAACCAGCCCACCGGCAGCAAATCATCCTGAGTAAACCGGTTAGAATATTCGGTAAGCAATACCGACAAGCCTGCACGGATACTTCTGTGCTGAAATGCATCATCCAATAACAGAACATCTGCATCGGGTCGGTGATGCAAAATTTTAGGAACACCAAGCACACGATCTTCGCAAACAGAAACAATAGTTTCCGGAAATTTCTTTTTGAACTGCCTTGGCTCATCGCCTATTTGTGAGGCAGTGGAGTTTTCATCTGCCAGAAAAAAACCATGCGATGTTCTTCCGTAGCCCCTGCTCAGTGTCGCAACTTTGTAAATGTATTGCAAATGAAAAATTAAATACTCAATGTGCGGACTTTTCCCTGTTCCCCCTGCTGAAAGATTCCCAATACTAATCACCGGAAAATCAAAACGGACGGATTTGAAAATTTTCCGGTTGTAAAGAAAATTGCGCAAAGAAGTGGCCAAACCATAAATAACTGCCAACGGATAAAGAAGTATTTTTGAAATGGTATTGATATTATTGACTTTAAATCAAAAATATGAGAATTAAAGACATCACCGACTACCTCGAAACTATAGCACCGCTCAGCTACCAGGAAAGCTACGATAACAGCGGCTTAATTATTGGTGATAATACGTCACCTGTAAGAAAAGTACTCATCACCCTCGATGCTACTGAAGAAGTTGTGGAAGAGGCAATAAAAGGAAAATGTCAGCTCATTATCGCGCATCATCCCATTATTTTTGGAGGACTTAAAAAACTGAACGGCAAAAATTATGTCGAACGAGTGGTTATTAAGGCCATCAAAAGCAACATTGCCATTTATGCCATTCATACCAATTATGACAATGTGATGGATGGGGTGAACGCAAAAATTTGTGAACGAATCGGGTTAACCGATTGCGAAATTCTTGTTCCGAAAAAGCAGTTGCTGAAAAAACTTTACACATTTATCCCCTTAAATTACTACGAAAAGGTTTCAAAAGCAGTTTTCAATTCTGGGGCAGGTTATATCGGCAACTACAGTGAAACAAGCTTTACTGTAAGTGGCACCGGAACTTTTAAAGGCAACGACAAATCGAATCCTGTTTTGGGCAAGAAAAACATTTTGGAAAAAGCTGAAGAAATTAAATTCGAAACCATCTTTCCTGCTCATATTGAAAGTAAGGTAATCGCTGCTTTGCTCGAAGCTCATCCGTACGAAGAAGTAGCTTACGACATTGTTGCACTCGATAATTCATTTTATAAGGTAGGCAGCGGCATGGTTGGTAATTTAAAGAACCCTTTAGATGAATTTGCCTATCTCAAATTGGTTAAAAAAAGTTTAAAGACCGATTCTATTCGTTATACTAAACTGCTTGGCAAGAAGGTAAAAAGGGTAGCCGTTTGCGGAGGTTCCGGAAGGTTTCTTCTCAACAATGCCATAGCTGCAAATGCCGATATTTTCATTACAGGTGACTTTAAATACCACGATTTTTTTGATGCCGATAACAAGATAGTGGTGGCTGATGTGGGGCACTATGAAAGTGAGCAGTTTACCAAAGATTTGCTGTTACAGCACCTTTCGGAAAAATTTCCTATACTTGCCGCCCGAATTTCAAGTATAAATACAAACCCGATTAAATATCTATAAAAATGACAGCAAAAACAGCAGTAAAAGACATTTCGGTAGACGAAAAATTGCAACAACTTTGGGAACTTCAGCAAATTGATACCAAAATTGATAAAATTCAGATTCTGAAAGGGGAACTTCCTATTGAAGTGAAGGACCTGGAAGATGAAGTGGAAGGACTTCGCACCCGCTTACAAAATTCGGAAAACGAAGCGGCTGAAATGGAAGAGGAAATTAAGAATCGCAAGAATGCAAAGTCGTTGGCGAAGGAATTGATTAGCCGTTACGAAAAACAACAAAACAACGTAAAGAACAACCGCGAATATGATGCGCTTTCGAAAGAAATTGAATTGCAGCGTTTGGAAATTCAGTTGTGCGAGAAAAAAATAAACGATGCCACTGCAAAAATAGATTCTAAACAATCTGTGTTGGATGAAACTAACAAGACCATTAAAGAGCGCGAAAAGAATCTGAAGAATAAAAAGAAGGAACTTGAAAAGATTATTGAAGAAACCGAATTAGAAGAAAAAGACCTTCAAAAAGCTTCTGATAAGCAGGCGAAAAAAGTGGAAGAAAGATTGTTGAAAGCATACAAGAGGATCCGTAGCGCTTACAAAAACGGATTAGGAGTAGTGGCAGTATTACGCGATGCTTGCGGTGGCTGCTATGCAAAAATTCCACCTCAACGCCAATTGGAAATTCGTCAGCGCAAACGCATTATTACCTGCGAACATTGCGGTAGAATTCTTCTTGCTTGGGAGGGAGAAACTCAGGATTAATTTCCAAATGAGTTGATGAACAAATTACCTACTAATAAAAAATTCCTGTCGGCTGTGCTGATGGGAATTTTTGTTTTCACCTCTTTTTGTTTATCCGCACAAACTTTCGATTTCAACGATAATTGCAGAAAAGCTTATAACGCTACCATAGCTTTAAAACTTAATGAAGGTTCGTTGTTGCTTAAAGCGGAAGTGAAAAAAAATCCGGATAACCTGATTGCACTTTATCTCGAAAACTATGTTGATTTTTTAACTGTGTACACCAGTGATACCCGTTCAGAATACGAATTGCTGAAAAAAAATAAGGAAGTGCGCCTCTCTCTCTTAATGTCAGGCGACCCTCGTTCTCCTTACTATCTGTTTACACAGGCGGAGGTGAATTTGCAGTGGGCTGCACTCAGTATTAAGTTTGGAGAATATATGAACTCCATTTTCGAAATCAGGAAAGCATATAAGTTGTTGGAAGAAAATGAAAAGGAGTTTCCCGATTTTAACGCGAATAAAAAATCGCTTGGAGTTCTGTATGCGTTGCTCGGAAGTGTTCCCGATAAATACAAGTGGGGCGTTAACCTTTTGGGAATGGAGGGGAGTGTAGAAAAAGGAATTAGCTATCTAAAAGAAACAGTAGAGTTCGGAAAGAAGAACGATTTCATTTATCAGGAAGAAACTGTTACGATTTATGCATTTCTTCTTTTGCATTTGCAAAACGATGGAGAAACCGCCTGGGAAATTATAAAGACCAACGGTTTCCCTAAAAAGGGAAACTTAATGAACGTTTACACCTGTGCACACATTGGTGTGTATGGAAAGCACACTGATGAAGCGTTGAGAATTCTTAATGCTCAACCGACCGGTAACGGATTCGCACCTTTTGCTTTTCTGAATTATCTCACCGGTCTGGCTAAACTCAATAAAATAGACAGCGATGCTGATTCGTACTTTAAAAAGTTTGTGGCTGAGTATAAAGGAGAGAACCACATTAAATCTTCATTTCAAAAAATTGCGTGGAGTTATTTGCAGAAGGGGGATACAGTGAATTATTTTCATTTCATCAACAAAGCAGAAAATCTAGGTGGCAGCATGGTAGATGCGGATAAGCAGGCTTTGAAAGAAGCTCAGGGTAGCCGAATGCCCAACATAAGTTTACTTCGCGCACGCTTGCTTTTCGATGGCGGCTATTATCAGAAGGCGGCAGATGAAATGAACAAAATATCGGAAGCGAATTTTAGAACAGTGGAAGAACAAACAGAATACTTTTACCGCACGGCAAGGATTTATGACGAGTGGAATAAAAAAGATTCGGCTATTATACTTTACAACAAAACAATTGAAAAGGGAAAGGATTTGCCGCGGTATTTTGCCGCCAATGCGGCTTTCGAATCGGGGAAAATTTATGAAAAGAGAGGGGTAAAAGAAAAAGCAATTGAATGTTATAATCTTTGCATGAGTTTTGAAAACCATGAATACAAAAATGGATTAGACCAAAAAGCAAAAGCTGGACTGAACCGATTAAAATGACAATAGAAGAAAACAAACCTCTTGATGACCTCAACACTTTCGGGCTGGAAGTAGGCGCGAAATATTTTGCTGAAGTGAAATCAGTAGATGAGTTCAAAGGGTTGATTCAAACAGAAATTTATAAGCTGAATAAAAAACTAATTCTCGGAGGTGGAAGCAATATTCTTTTCACTAATTCCTTTGATGGAATCGTATTAAAGAATTCCATTAAAGGAATTTCGGTAGTAAGTGAAACAGAAACTGAAGTAATTGTAAAAGCAAATGCAGGTCAAGTATGGCATGAGTTTGTGCTATGGTGTATTGGAAAGAATTATGCGGGTATTGAAAACCTTTCTTTTATTCCGGGTTTAGTGGGAGCTGCACCCATGCAAAATATAGGAGCTTATGGAGTGGAAATAAAAGATGTGTTTTATGAACTCGAAGCTCTTGATATCATTACCGGTGAGGTGGTGATTTTTAATCTGAACGATTGCAACTTTGGTTACCGCGAAAGTGTCTTCAAGAATAAATTCAAAGATAAATTCTTCATTACCTCTGTTTCATTCAAGCTAACCAAGCTTTCTTCGCCTCATGCATTGTATCGTTTTAAAACCGATTATGGCGACATCAAAAATACATTGAGCGAAATGCGGGCATATGACTTGACCTTAAAAGCAGTGAGCGATGCTGTGACAAAAATCCGTCAATCAAAGCTTCCTGACCCTCAACAGTTAGGAAACGCAGGTAGTTTCTTCAAAAATCCTTCTGTTGTAAAGGAAAAATATGAAGAACTGATTTCAAAGAATCCTGTTATGCCTAACTATTCTCAAAAAGACGGCACTGTAAAAATTCCTGCAGGTTGGCTAATTGAACAATGCGGCTGGAAGGGGAAGGTTGTAGGCAACACCGGCTCACATAAGTCACAGGCATTAGTTCTTGTCAATTACGGAAATGCAACCGGGAATGAAATCTGGAACCTTGCGCTTGAAATAAAAAAATCTGTATTCAATAAATTCGGAATTGAAATAACTCCGGAAGTGAATGTAGTGTGAGTTTTAAAAATTCATTTTTGGCTGTCTTGTCTTTTTTACAGCATTTTCTTCTCTGAATATTTTCCAACCCAACGTTAAAAGCATTCTGTGCGATATAAGTGTGTTCTTAACTTCAAAATCGGCATAAGGCGATGTTGCATCTTTAGTAAACCCGAATACATAAGCAAAGTCGGCATAAAAATGTTTGCCTCGATAACCCAGACCTAACGTTGCGTTATGAGTTGTTTCTGCAAATCCCTTATTAATAAATTCTTTTTTGTAAGGGGTGCTCGAAAACGAATAGCCCACTCGAGCGCGTAACGATTTATAAGCTCCTTCAAATCCTGCACGCACTACATGACCGAACGTGTAATATTTTTTCTCGTCAGCATTTGTTTGGTCGGTGAAACTCTTGTAATCTGTTCCGAAATTGAAACGTGAACTACCATAATTCTGAAACTCATAATCCATAGAAAAGAATCCATGTTCTTTTAAATAAAAACTTGCACTCACTGTTCCTTTCATAGGTGAGCGCAACTTATATTTAAATGGATATGCCTCAGCGGAAAGTTGGCTGTAAGAGGTGTCAAAAGTAGTTGTCATGTAAGCCGAATAGCTTTCGGTAATACTATAAAAGGTTGGGATTTGATAAGCAACTCCTATTCTCATCCATGCAGCAGGGCGATATATAATCCCGAACTTGGCATTCACACCAACACCGGTAGTGCGTAGGTTTGTAGAGAAAGTATAATCCTGAAATCCGCTTAATGAATCTTTCGTGTTGTATTCACTGAAAGAAGAGTTGTTGAAATAAGTAAGAATGGGAATACCCAAACCGGCACCGAAATAAAATTTGTCGTTTACATTTCCGCCAAGTGTAAAATCAATTTGGTCTATTCCACCTTTGGTTGCAATAGTGCCGGCCTGTTGTAACGGGCTATGTACATTGCTGTAATAGTTTCCTGAAATACTATCGTAACCAATTAGATTTGTTTGATGTGCTAAGACCATTTCCACAGGATAGTTGTCTGTGTTCAACGGGTTCTTGGTAGAGTTTAAATAATAGTTGTAAGCATCAATGCCGGAGTTAGAAGAATTGTATCCGTCAAAATTTACAGTTCTCGAAAAATTAGTTTGTCGCTGGTAATTAATGGCAAAAGAAAAAGTATTCAGCTTTACCGAATTAAAAGTGAATTCATTGTTGCTTACTGCTTTTTTTAAAACCTTGGTGAACACAATGCCCGCCTGATTAAAAGAAATTTTTGTGGCCGACTGATTTTTAAAACTGCCGTTAAACTGTGCTTCGTTATGGTTGATATTTATAGAAGGAGTAATACAAACATCGGATGAGCGATACAAGCCAATTCCTGCAGGATTAACAGCAATGCTTCCTAAATCTGCCCCTACTGAGCCAACGGCACCCCCTGTTCCTGTTGTACGTGCTGAGCCTGTTAACGATGAACGCGAATACAAAAGCGCTTCACCACTGTATGTTTGGCCGAAAATATTTTTTGCCGTAAGGAGGAAAAACAAAAACAAACACTTATTCATGGTTATACATATCAAAATAAAAACGGAATTCAGTTAAAATATTTTCTGAATTCCGTTTCTCTTTTCTTTTTCAATGTTAATCAATGTCTTTTGAATCCGCCTACTCCACCTTGAGGTGCAGGGCTGTAACTTCGTTGTTGCGGAGCAGAAAAATTATGCTGTGGTTCAACCCTGTTAAAGTTCTGCTGGTGAATTTCCTTACGCGGTTGTTGCGGTTGAACATTCATGCGCGGCTGTTCGGTATTTCTAGGCTCTGCATTTCTGGGTTCTACCTGATTCCAGTTATTGTTTTCAGGGCGTGGTTGAGGAACATTATTTTGTTGTGTAAGATTGTTCCGTTGCGGCTCCGAATAATTTCCGCGTGGCTGTGCATTCCAATCGTTTTGATTTGGTTGCTGTTGCACTGGTTGCTTATTGCTCCATCTGTCAGGCGGGGCGGTATGCCAGCCCTCAGGCTCATTATTATTTTGCTGTACAAATGGTTTTGTATTTTTGGGTTCAGCGTACTTACCGGTGATGTTATTCTCCTTGCTTGCATTTTGTGATGGCGGCATATTACCTCCATTGAAATTGTTTAGCTTCTCATCTTTGCTATCCCAATGGTTAGTGTTGTTATTGTGCACTCCGATATTTCCCTCATTTGGTTTTACATTAACGCTTGGGGTTAACGTGTTGTTTGCGCCATTCAGATTCACGTAAGGTTTTTCGGTATTCGACTCTATTTTAATTCCGTTTGTATTACCGGTATGTGCATTAGGAGTAAAAGGTTTTGTAATTCCTTCTTTCGGAATATTTATGTTGTGCGTAGACAAATCAACATCTACCGGTTTGCCGGTTAGTCCGCCATGAGTGTTTGTTGTTCCTCCGGATGAAGTATTTGTAACCGGTAGCCTGTTTTGGTTCTGTTGGTCAATTCCATCGCGGTGATGGCGCGGACCGTTATAATAGTAGCCGTTATTATAAGCAGTGCTGTTGTAGTAACCATCATTATATCCGTTGTAATATCCATTCCAGTAACCATTGTTGTAGCTGTTGTAATTGCCACCGTAACCACCTCCGTAGCCGCAACCATAACCATAGCCTCCATAGCCATACCCGTAATAATTGTAATTGTTGTATCCCCAGTAAGGGTGGCTCCACGAATTATAATAAGCACAACTATTCCAACCAAAATTCCAATCCCAGTATGGGTCGTAGAAAGGATCTATAATAACTACCGTAGTATGTCTTCTGTTCCATCTCCACCATGAGTCGTTATACCAGGGATTGTACGAAACTGCATAAGTGTTATAAGAATTATATCCGTAGTATGTTGGAGTAAACCAATAGCTGTGGTAATTTACGCCATAGTTAGGACGGTAATACCGGTTCAGGCGAGTGGTGTAAAAATAGGAACTGTAATCATCATCGTAGTAATCTGCTTCGCTTGTGTATGAATTTCCGTAGCTATCGGTGTAGCTGTTTGAAGAGGTGTTGTAATTATCACGCGGGTCATATTTATCGGCAGGGGTTCCGTAACCATCTGTTTTATCTGTCTGCTGTTGTTGCGAATTATTATTTTGACTGCTCTGCGGGTTCTGATTATTGTTATCGTACTGCTGGGTATTATTCTGCACTCCCTTATCCTTTGTCGGGTCGTAATAAACATCATCGCTTTGCGCAAATGAGTTTTGAATCATTCCAAACACTAAAAGCGTAAGAGCCGAAAAAAATGTGAGCGAGCGTTTCATGTTAGATGCATTTAACTTTTGTGTATGACAAAATTAGTTCTATTAAGTTTAAGCCTGCGCGATTTTGATATTTTAGCGCGCACTTTAACATTCATCTAAACATCGTACCACAATTTGTTATGGCTAAAGAAATCACATCAAGAGTTAACGATTATTCACAATGGTATAACGATCTTGTAATTAAAAGCGGCATGGCCGACCACAGCAGTGTGCGCGGTTGTATGGTTATAAAACCTTACGGTTACGCTATATGGGAAAAAATGCAGGCCGCACTCGATAAAATGTTTAAAGATACCGGTCACGTGAATGCTTATTTCCCGTTGTTGATTCCTAAAAGTTTTTTGAGTAAAGAAGCAAGCCACGTGGAAGGCTTTGCAAAGGAGTGTGCAGTGGTTACTCACTACAGGTTGATTAATGACCCGAATGGCAAAGGAGTAATTGTTGACCCGGATGCAAAACTGGAAGAAGAGTTGATTATCCGTCCTACTTCCGAAACTATTATCTGGAACACATATAAGAACTGGATTCAATCATACCGCGATCTTCCTTTACTGATTAACCAATGGGCGAATGTGGTACGTTGGGAAATGCGCACGCGTTTGTTTTTGCGCACCGCTGAATTTCTTTGGCAGGAAGGCCACACCGCACACAGCACCGAAAAAGAAGCGATAGAAGAAACAGAACGCATGTTAGAAGTATATGCCGAGTTTGCCGAAAAGTGGATGGCGCTGCCGGTGCTGAAAGGAAAGAAAAGCCCGAATGAGCGCTTTGCCGGTGCTATTGATACATATTGTATTGAAGCTATGATGCAGGATGGTCAGGCGTTGCAGGCGGGCACCTCCCATTATCTGGGGCAGAATTTTGCTAAAGCCTTTGATGTAAAGTTTGCCAATAAAGAAGGCAAAGAAGAATTTGTGTATGCCACTTCTTGGGGAGTTTCCACGCGTTTAATTGGTGCCTTGATTATGGCACACAGCGATGATGAAGGATTGGTGTTACCTCCAATGCTTGCCCCTTTACAGGTAGTTGTTGTACCGATAGGGAAAGGAGGGGAGGACTTTGCGAAGATTTATGAAAAGTGTGAACCGGTTATCAAGCAACTGAAAGCTAAAGGCATTTCGGTCAAGTTTGATGATGACGATACCAAGCGCCCGGGCTTTAAGTTTGCCGAATACGAAATGAAAGGTGTGCCGGTTCGTTTGGCTATGGGTATGCGCGATTACGAAGCAGGAACTATTGAAGTAGCGCGCAGAGACACCAAAGAAAAATCATCGCAGCAGTTTGAAGGCATTGGCAATTATGTGGAGAAATTGCTGGAAGATATTCAGGCGAATATTTACAACCGCGCCAGAACTTTCCGCGACAGCCACATACGCGAAGTAAATACCTGGGAGGAGTTTCAAAAGGCTATTGAAGAACCGGGCTTTATCTCGGCTCACTGGGATGGAACTTCTGAAACAGAAGAGAAGATTAAAGAACTGACTAAAGCCACCATACGCTGTATTCCTTTAAACAATCCTCAGCAGGAGGGAAGTTGTGTGTTTAGCGGAAACGCCAGCAAAGAAAGAGTGGTGTTTGCAAGAGCATACTAAAACCTAAACCTCACATCTTCCCCGTACGGTCTCGCTGGCCTGACTACCTGTATATAATCACTACCCTCTTTTTCAGCCTGTGAAATTTAGTAGCCCCTGCATTGGTGCGTAGCACAGTCAGAAGTTTCTGCATTTATTTTCGGCCTTGTGAATTTTGGCGTAAAAAAACGAACGTAACGAAGCGTTAAAAACTAAAAACTGTTTGAGCGCCAACGCTCACTTACCATTTACACAAAATGGGCTGCGCGAGTTTTTTTAGTTTAGTGTAGTGCAGTTCGTTTTTAGCCAAAAGTCACACAGCCTTGAACTTTTGGTTCTTTTGGTTCAAGCCAAAAGAACTATAATATCCGGAGAATATTTTGGGAAATTTTTTGGTTCCTTTTTCAAAAAACGAACAAGAAATTGCCTTTTCAACTTTAACACCAATAACACTCCCATCACTCTTCCCTCCAAATCCATCTCTCAAACCTCCGCTTCCTACTCCACTCTCTCCACTACCCAACCGCTATCATCCGCCAGAGTCTTCACTGTATACTTCTGTTTTGTCCGCTCCGTCACCCGTTGCACCATTTGCCCCGGTCCCTTCTTCTGCGTCCAGTCACTTCGCTCTATCACCAGCACCTCTCCAACTTGCAAATAAATAACTGCTGTTCGCACAGCGCTGCTGCTTCCTATCTTGGTAGCTAGCTTCGCGGCATCTTCCTTGGTTATCTTTTTCATCTATGTTTGTTTTGGTTTAAGCAACACTTTCTTCGCTTAGCCAACCGCTTCCTTCGCACGCTTCAACCCTTTCATCTAACCCGTCAACACTTCCTTTGGCCTGCCATACACCCCCATCTCTCGCCAAAATAAAAGCATTTCTCGTTAAAATCCATGCATATCTACTGAAAACTCATGCTTTTCTCTTCCAACCGCCCGTTTCGCTCATTCAAACTTTATCTTCGCTGCCTTCTTAAGTAGCTTCGGTCGAACAGATGGTAGCTTCGGTGAACCAAATGGTAGCATCGGTCGAACAGACTGTAGCTTTGGTGAACCAAACAGTAGCATCGGTCGAACAGATAGAAGCTTATCGCAACCGGAAAGTAGTATCGCTGTATCCTACGTCAGCTTAGCACTATCCTCCGTTGGCTTCGCTACATCCCTCGGTCATATCGTATTGCTCAAAAATGGTTTCGAAACAATCTTTCCAATACAGATTCTCTTAAAAAATAAAGGAGACATTTTTCCTCCTTATTAAAGGAGGAGATGCCAAAGCCGGAGGTGGTAACTATTCCGTCTTCGAAGTAGATTAATCTTTAGTTCCTCATCAAAGCCAGTAACGTGCTTAGCTTCTGGTGCAGGTTCTTTCTCTCAACTATAAAATCGAGAAAACCGTTTTCTAACTGAAACTCTGAGGTCTGGAAACCTTCAGGAAGTTTTCTCTTCATAGTTTCTTCAATTACTCTCGGCCCGGCAAAGCCGATAAGCGCACCCGGCTCGGCAATATTAAAATCGCCTAGCATAGCAAACGATGCAGTTACACCACCTGTTGTAGGGTTCGTCATTAAACTAACATAAGGAATTTTTGCATCGGCTAACTGATTCAGTTTGGCAGCAGTCTTTGCCATTTGCATAAGCGAAAAAGCGCTCTCCTGCATTCTGGCTCCTCCGCTCTTCGAAATAATAACCAAAGGAATTTTATGCTCAATGCAGTAATCAATAGAGCGGGCAATTTTCTCGCCCATTACCGAACCCATACTTCCGCCAATAAAGCGAAAGTCCATAGCCGCTACCAGTAGCTTTTGTTCATCGCATTTGCCAACACTTACTCGAATGGCTTCGTGAAGACCGGTTATTTCCATCGTATCTTCAATTCGGTTTTGGTACGACTTTATATCAACAAAGTGTAAAAAGTCTTTGGGAATTAAATCATCAAACAGTTCCTCGAACGCCCCATCCCCATAAATTATTTTGAAATAATCTTCGGCATCAATTTTTTCGTGGTAATTGCATTCTGGGCATACGTGAAGATTTTCCTTCAGTTTGGTAACCAGCATAGTTGCCTTGCAGTTTGAGCACTTATGCCATACTCCTTCCGGTGTTTCTTTCTTCTCTTCTGTAGAAGTCTGAACACCTTTACGAAAACGTTTCCACCAAGGAACTTTCTCGTCAGTCATAACTTACGCAATTGTTACATCTTTGCTCAGATATACATCCTGAATAGCATTCAGCAATGCAACACCTTCTTTCATAGGGCGCTGGAAAGCCTTTCTTCCGCTTATTAATCCCATTCCTCCTGCACGCTTGTTGATGATTGCTGTAGCAACAGCTTCTGCCAAATCGGTTGCACCGCTCGATGCCCCACCGGAGTTAATCAATCCAACTCTTCCCATATAGCAGTTGGCAACCTGATAGCGGCACAAATCAATAGGATGCTCAGAAGTTAAATCGGAATAAACTTTTTTATGCGTTTTGCCGAAGCTTAAGGCATTGAATCCTCCATTGGTTTCAGGAAGTTTTTGCTTAATAATATCTGCCTGGATAGTTACACCCAGATGATTCGCCTGACCGGTTAAATCAGCAGCGGTGTGATAATCAACACCATCTTTCTTGAAAGCTGGATTGCGTAGATAACACCATAGCACCGTTGCCATTCCCAATTCATGCGCATATTCAAAAGCTTCCGCCACTTCAACAATCTGGCGTTTCGATTCTTCGCTGCCAAAGTAAATCGTAGCACCGACTGCAGCCGCACCCATGTTCCATGCATCTTTAATTTTCCCGAACATAATCTGGTCGTATGCATTTGGGTAGCTAAGAAATTCGTTGTGATTTATCTTTACTATAAAAGGAATTTTATGAGCGTATTTACGGGCAACATTTCCTAATACTCCATAAGTGGAAGCAACCGCATTACAGCCGCCTTCAATTGCCAGTTTCACAATATTCTCAGGATCAAACATTGGAACATTGGGTGCAAACGATGCACCGGCACTATGCTCAATACCCTGATCAACCGGAAGAATAGAAACATAGCCGGTTCCACCTAAATGACCATGATTGGCTATTAAAGAAAGATTGCGAAGTGTTTGAATGTTGCGGTTAGAGTCTTTCCAAACGGTATCTATAAATTTCTTGTTCGGTAAGTGAAGTGAATCTTTAGAAATGGTTTTCGATTGGTGATTAAGCAGATAGTTGGTTTTCTCGTCACCTAAAAGTTTAGCAATGTCTTCTCTTTTCATTCGGAATAAATTTTTTTGGAACGCCAAAAGTAAAAAAAGGAGGCAAACACCACTATGATAAAAACCTGATTACTTCTTCCGTAAACTGCTGTGGTTTCTCCGCATGCACCCAATGACCGGCTCCTTTTATTTCCACCAATTTGTTATCGGGAAATAATTGCTGAATAGATAAATAGTTCTCAGCATTGATGTAAAGAGACTTTTCTCCTTTAATAAACAGTGCTTCACCTGAAAAAGGTTTGATGGAAGTAATGGCTCCCGAAATTTCTGTATAATGCTTATAAAGTGATTCAAGGTTAAACTTCCATTCAAAGTGTGTTCCGGTTTTATCTCTGTTTAATCCTTTCAGTAAAAACTGAACAGTTGTTTCATCATTATTCAGTTTATCCCGAAGCATTTTTTCTACACCCGCTCTCAAGGTTGCCGATTTTACATCTGCCGAAAACAAAGCCTCAAATACTTCGCTATGTCTGTCATCATAGAACGAGGGAGCAATATCCACTACAATTAATTTCCCCACTCTCTGTGAATGTTCTAGCGCAAAATTCATAACTGCTTTTCCTCCCATTGAGTGACCGATGAGATGTGCTTTTTCAATTTGATGTTGCAGAAAAAAATCCAATAAATCGTTTGAAAGAATTGAATAATTGAACTCATCGCTATGCGGAGATTTACCGTGATTGCGTTGGTCAATAATAAAGACCTGAAATTTCTCCGATAACTTCTTGGCAATCGTTTGCCAGTTATCTAGCGAGCCAAGCAAGCCATGAAGAATTATTACCGGAAAGCCTTGCCCGAAAGTTTTAAAGTTGAGTTGCATGTACATTAAAATCCCCCGCTATACAGCGAGGGATTTACATATATGTTTTAGAAAGTGACCTGCGCCCTTGCAAAGAAAGCCGTTCCCATTTTGGGTGTTCCGGGGAAACTCTGCCATTGGTAATTAGCAACATTATTTACGTTGATAGAAAGCAGCAACCCTTTATAGAAACTTGGGCGGTAGCTAACTCTTGCATCAAGCAGATAAGCAGGTTTCACATCGCCAGAATATATAGACGAACTGGCGTAGTAACCCATCTGGTATCGGAAATTTAATCCGTAACCGAAACCGCTTTGCTTTAAAGTGTGGTCGAACGTAACAGCTGTTTTTAATTTTGGCGCATTCAATGCAATCTTTTCACCTGAAGATAAAATCAATTGATCCTTATCAACCCAGCTAAGACTACCGCCTACATTGATGCTGTGGCTTTGGTTTTCAAAAGCATTATACTGTAGTCCTAAATCAATTCCGAAAACATCTAAACGCCCTACATTTTTGTAGGTAAGAATAAAATCAGAACCCACTAAATTAGGGTCATTGGGAGTAACAGTTCCCATGGGTAATTGGTTCAGTAACACAACCAACTCATCCCATGCAGTAGAAGTATCGCCTTTTACGATGGATGAATTTTGAAACGAAGGGTTGTTATTTAAATTCTGTTTAAAGAAACTTTTCAAGAATGAGTTGCTATTTAAATTCTTGTAGAGAATACCATTGGTGTCAATGCTCCCATTTTGATCATATCCGCCCAAATAACTCTTCCAGTCTAGCATTACCGCACCGGAAGCAGGTTGTAATGCACTTACGTAATTGCTGATGCGCGTCCAGTAGGCGTCAACCTGTATAGAAAGTTTGCCTGCAATAAGACCTTTGTAACCCAACTCTAAAGTTTGAGTGTATTCATTATTTATTTTCTTCAAATTCTTAAACTGTTCAATTTTCTGAATGCTTGCACCTAAATCTTTAGTGGTAGCAAAGTTGGCGTAGTCAACAGCAATTTGTTTCGCGCTGTCAACCGTTCCGCCATGCCCCCTTATTCCGTCAAACAAAGTATTGAAAATACTTGCCACTGTAAATGAGTCAGTATGTGCCGCAGCAGCAAACTGACTTTCAAAATAGCCTAACTGTTTATCCAAACCTGTGGCATTATAGCTTTGGTCGCCAAACGTATGCCAGTCGCCAGTTGTGGCTCCGTAAGGTGCCGATTTAAACTGCACCATACCTGATATATCATCATATTTATAATTCCACCCATAAGGGTTTCCAATACCACGCACGTTAATGCCGTTAGGAATTAAACCATTCGATAAATCAAGAAACTGGTTGAGCGTATTAGGCGAATCGAATGCGCGGTTGTAAGTGATACGAATGTTCTGCCCTTCTTTTATTTTAAACACAATAGCAGCACGGGGGCTTGCAGCTACACTTTTAATAATACTGTTATAGTCAACCCGGGCAGCAGCTACAATCTTGAGCCACTTCAAAGGAGAGTAGTCGCCCTGAATATATCCGCCAACCTGGTTTAGGTTATCGCGGCTTTCAAAACGGCCGTTAATAGTTCCTTCAGTATTAGGGCGTGTAAACAATGCATCTATTCCATAAATAAAATGCAGATTCTCTAAAGGGTTATAGGCGTGTTGTACTTGTAAAACATGAATTTTCGATTTGTCAATCAGCAACTGCACCGGATATGGATTAGCACTATTGTAAGAGGAGCGTGCCGATTGCGATAACTGTGGAATGAGGTAAGTTTTACCGGCATCACTGCTATTGACAAAATACTGCACGAATAAATCTTTCCATTTAAAACGTGCCTGCAAATACCAAACCATCCAACCACCGGTTCCACCTGCTTGGCCGGCACCAAGACCTGTAAGTTCTATGTTATGTGAACTTGCAAATCCGCCATTTATGGTAATAGTGATGTCCTTGGTAGGTTTAAAATCTACTCTTCCATCGAAAGTATATTTACGTATGAAAAAATCTTTCTTAAATCTTCTGATGTCCTGATGAGCTGAATCGAGAATAGCTACTCCGGCTGAATCATGTGTGAATTTTTGGAGGGTATCAGGTTTAAAAAGTTCTCCGTTTTTAACGCTGCCTACTAATATGCTGTCTCCTTCGTATGGTTCACGAGGATCATAATTTGGATAATCCTGACCCTGAAAATAACTGCCCGAAATTTTGTAACCAATCTTTCCATCAAACAGTTTTCCAGAATGTCGTATTTCCGGATTGATAATATTGCCCGAAATAGGATTGTTGCCATTAAACTGTTTATACGATTTATCAAGAACAGTAAAACCGCTGGTCATTGCCACTGTAGTCTCAAATCTCTTTTCCTGATCTAATGGCGATTTAGTGATAATATGAACTACTCCTGATGAAGCATTAGGGCCATACAAAGCCGATGCCGGTCCACGCACCACTTCTATTTTATCAATATCTAAGTTGCTTGTAGGAATAAGCTGATAAGCATTTACGCGCAAAGACGGAATAGAACCTATCCGGTTATCTATCACATTCAGCACGGAACCCGAAAAAATATTATTGAACCCACGCACCACAACATTTGATGAAACCAAACCGGTTCGCATCACATCTACTCCCGGTGTTGTTTTCAGCTGGTCAACCGGTGTAGTAGTTATATTTCGTTCCAGTTTATCTTGCCCAATTACTGAAATAGAAGCAGGAGCATCTAATACTTTTTCTTTCCGTTTAGAAGCCGAAACTACTACCTGGTTTAGACCAATATCGGCCGAAGCCATATTCACGTTAACCACATAATTACCTTGGTTGTTCTTGATAGCAATTTCTTTGTCATCATAACCAATAAAACTGATGACAAGTGTTTTAGCATCCTTAGGAACTTTGATGGTATAGTTTCCTGAGTCATCGGTAACCACTCCAATGGTAGCTCCCTTCACTCGAACCGTAGCCCCAGGCATAGATTGTTTTTTTTCGTCCTGCACATTTCCACTTATGGTAATGTCCTGTGCAAAGGTGAAAGCAGCAATAAAAAGGAAAAGGGTACTGAGTAAAATTCGTTGTTTCATGGTCAGGGGTTTGGTTTAAAAATAAAATCAGTCTACTCTCGAATTTAATTCGGAGGAAAGATAGAAATTTTCGCAAAAGGAAAAATCTATATCACAGTTTCATAACCGTGGCACAGATAATCTACATTTGCAGGGATGTAATCAACTTAAGCAATGGCTGATAAAAAGAAACAAGACCTTCCTTCTAAAATAAAATGGTTATCGCGGTTCTTTTCTCTTGCCGGTAATATAGCACCTGTAACCGCAATTGATATTTTGGTTCGATTAGTTTTTACTCCGCAAAAAAGAGTGTTACGTCCCCCCCATAAAGCTATACTTAAAAAAGCGCAGAAGCATATCATTAAAGTAAATGAGTTCCGAAGTCCGGAGAAGAAGGTGGAAATGAAATATTATGTGTGGGGTAGCAGTCATCGAACAGTTTTGCTGGTGCATGGTTGGGATGCCATGGCACTTGATTTTTATAAAATGATTCCGGTATTGGTAGAAAACGGTTACCGTGTAATTGCCATTGATGGACCTGCACATGGAGGCAGTGGAGGTGACACAAGCAACCTGCTGCATTTTAAAGAAGCCATGGTACAGTTGATAGAAAAAATAGGAACGCCTTATGCAATTATCGGACATTCAATGGGTGGTGCCGCCAGCGCCTATCTTTTGATGGAGTTTGATATTATAGTGAACCGTTTAATCATGATTGCCATTCCGATTGCATCGGGAAGGTTTTTTGAACAGGTTTTTGACATGCTAAAAGTGCCGTTGAAAATGCAGAAGGTTTTCTTTAAAGGAATGGAGGAAGAGTTTAATATACCAATGGATAAAATGAACCTTGCCAAGCGAAGGGAAAAAATAAAAGCAGATAAAGTAATGTTGATTTACGATGAAGATGATGAGGTGGTTTCGTTATCCGACATCAAACACTTTCTTTCGCTACATCCCGAAATTAAAAGTGTGAATGCGAAAGGCTCAGGGCACAATACTATTATCCGCAACAAAAAAGTGATAGAGGAAATTATCGGTTTCCTGGAATAAAAAAACCCGAGTCGAGCGACTCGGGAATTTTTGGACACACTAACAAAGGAGAGAGAGTTGATCCGCCTTTTCGGATTTTATTTTAATCTACATTATCATGTAGAAAGCCGTTGTTCTTTTTTATTTCTGGTCTGCCAGTACCGTCATCACTTACAGTATATCTCGAAACATCGCTGGCAGTTGAAAAATTCTGCTCGCCATTTAACTCAAGAC
>CAIYOV010000505.1 GCA_903927935.1 uncultured Bacteroidota bacterium
AAACCAATTGAACTTTTTAACGAAGGAAAAATGATTCGCGATTTTACTTATATAGGAGATGTGGTGAAATCAATTTCTTTGTTGATAGAAAAAAACATAAACGAAAAAGACAAAGGACACCGCCTTTTCAATGTAGGAAATCATCATCCCGTTTTTACCATTGATTTTTTAAATGAGATTGAAAAAGCGATGAACAAAAAGGCCTTCATAAACTTTAAATCGGTACAACCCGGAGATATGCTTGCCACCAACGCATCCTGCGAAAAACTTTTTAATTATATTGGCTTTAAACCCGAAACTTCTATCAGTCAGGGAATTTTACAAATGACTGAATGGTACCGCAAATATTCGATTGGTTTAAACCGCAAATTCTAATTTCACCGTATAAATTCTGTCATGCTGGGTTTTGAGAAAATCTTTAAAAAAAATTATTTATACGAATCACTTCCTGAATCGTTACTGAAAGAATACAATAAACACCGCCCACTCGGTCCGCAGAAATATTCCTGCTATGCACCTTTTAAGAGCATTTATTTCGGGCATCATGGCAAAGCAGTTGCTTGCTGTTACAATCGCGACCATATTTTAGGAGAATATCCAAAGCAATCCATTAAAGAAATTTGGTTTGGAAAAGAAGCTGACAAACTTCGTGACCACATTATTCATAACGATTTTTCGTTAGGTTGCGGAAGTTGTCAGCATCTTTTATTGGCAGGTAATTTTGATGCAGTAAAGGCCAAACAATATGACGAACGGAAAATGAATAAAAATGGTTTTCCCAGTGTCATGGAGTTTGAATTGAGCAATGTTTGCAATCTAGAATGTGAAATGTGTAGTGGTGATTTTTCTTCTCTTATCCGTGCTAAACGCGAAAAACTTCCTCCCCTCGGCATGTCTTATGACAGTAATTTTGTTGACCAGTTAGAGGAATTTATCCCTTACCTTGATGAAGTGAAATTTTATGGAGGCGAGCCCTTTCTTATTGATATTTATTATGACATCTGGGAACGGATAAGAAAAATTAACCCCGCTGTCCGAATTTCAGTTCAAACAAATGCTACGGTTCTTAATAGCCGGATAAAAGAACTTTTGGATGGGACTAATTTCCATCTCAATATTTCCTTCGATTCGCTTAACAAGGAAACCTACGAGCAGATTCGAAAAAATGCCGACTTTGAAAGGGTTACCGAAAACATCAAATATTTTCGGAGCTACTGCAAATCCAAGGATACCTTTTTCGGGATTTCGGTTTGCGCTATGCAGCAAAACTGGAAGGAGATGCCTCACTTTATCAATTTCTGTAACGAAATAGATGTGCCGGTTTATTTTCATACGGTTTTTTACCCCCTTCACTGCGCCATACGCAGTATGCGCAGGGTTGAATTGACCGAGGTTATTGATTATTATTCCGGTTTCGATTTTCCCGAAAACAATGCAGTTCAGAAAAAGAACAGAAAACATTATTTCGATTTTGTGAATCAAGTAAAGGCGTGGAAAGAAATATCATCAACTGTTAATGGAAGAAAGAGAT
>CAIYOV010000506.1 GCA_903927935.1 uncultured Bacteroidota bacterium
GATAAACAAATATAAATAAACAAGAAAGGTGAAATAAATACTACAAACAGTTCCCTTTTTTGTAGATATATCAAATATCCCAATAATAAAAGCAACAGAACGACCGTAAATATTCCAGTTGGTCTAAACAGGATTGGAGTTGCTAAGGTGAGTGATAGAAAAAAAGAAGATTTTTTATCGAGCAAATTCACAAACAGGATTATTGCAGCTACCAACAACACCAAACTTGAATTGTACAACGATTCGGATAATATATATGCATCATAAAAAAGATTGTTCGGAATTTGTACATATATCATCAAACAAACCAAAAACATATAATAAAGAAAAGAATTATAAAAGCGCCACATAACTAAAATTGAAGCGCAAAAAGAAAAGAAAGTAATTGAGAATTGAAAGAAAACAATTGTATAAACAGAATCTTTAATAGCCGTCAAAAATTTAATGATTACTGGATAGCCCAATGGGATATAATCACCTGGTGGCAGTTGACCTTTTAAACAATAAGCATCTATCCAATAAATATATTCGCCGGAGTCGTTTTGAATCTCAACTGTAGGACAAGCAAAAAACTGTGCTCTTGAAATTAAGAATGCAACAGTAAAAAGCACTAGGCCGACAATTAGAGAATTATAGTTGTTTTTAATCATTAGAAGAGATAAAAAAGTAAATATATTATTCGAATAAGACAGATTTATACACCATAGAGTATTTTTCAATACCGCTTTGTAAAGAATAATATTTTGTAGCACCTATTATAACCTGCTCTTTGCTTAATTCATTTGCCAATAACTTAGTTGCAACATCTCTGTAGCTATTAGTCGAAAAATCTTTTACTACAAACCCCGAATTTGTGTCCAATACAATTTCTTCTACATCGCCAACTCCTGCATTGCAGACGTAAGGAATTCCCATGCCCATTATTTCGCCCTGTTTGGTAGGTGATGACGCTTGCTTTGAAAACACGGGTTTAATAAAAAAAATAGAAGCTGATGATAAAACCAAATATGTAGGCACTAAAGAATGAGGGGCGGGTACAATTATGAATTTATCTCCTAAAATATTTTTTTCTCTTGCTTTATCGAGAACAATAGAAGCTGGTTCATTAGTAATGAAAAGAAACTTTGCGTCCCGTTTTTCTTCCAACAGGCATATAAAGAAATCCAGCATTTCATCGAGCATGTACCAGGTACCAATGCTGCCGAGATAACTGAGTACAAATTGATTTTCGTTGAATTGAAATTTATTGCGCAATTCATATTTCAATTTTTCGTTTACGCTTTTTTTAGAAAACAAATCTAAATCAGCGCAGCAAGGAATTACCTGAATGGGAATGGGCTGGTTCGGAATTTCTAGCCACGATTGTAATTCGCGTTTACCGTTTTCGGTTAAACTGATAGTGTAATCAGCATTCGATAGGAATTGTTTTTCTTTTCGCTTGAAAAAATCATACACCATTTTATATAGTGGATTGTTCAATTTCCACAAGCCACCGTCTACCCGTTCATCGGCATAAAAGCCACGCATGTCAAAAATGAATCTTACTCCAAATTTCTTCTTCATTGCTAGACCAACCAGCGATGAAATGTAACTGCGGCAATGAACGATACTGAATTCTTTTTGTCGATGAAGCTGAAATGCCTTGTTCCGCATTCTGATTACATCGTAAACTGTAGAAAGTATTGGAGGGCTTTTTGTATAGGAGAGAGGTTCCCAATCAATATTGCTTTGTTTTAGAAGTTCGGAAATTTGCTTTTCTGATTTCTCAAAACGTTCTTGCTTTTCGAAGCTGATAAGGGTGAAATGAAATCCGAGTTTCGAAAGTCCCTGCAGATACGGGATAACCTGGCTTTGTCCAAGCGGGTCGGTCATCCCGTCATAACTCATGTAGAGCACTTCTGTCATTTGACATTTTCATTTAGCCACCGGTGCAATAAAATTAAAACCCAAATGCGGTTGAATAGATAATCTTCTCCGTTTTCAAATCTGGTGATGATGGATTTTACTTTTTCAAAATTTACGGCACCACACTTTTCAATGCTTTCTTCGTTTAAATATTTGTCTATCAGATAATGCAAATCAGCCTTCAGCCATTTTGCTAATGGAATGGAGAAGCCCCATTTAGGACTATTGAAAATTTCTTTAGGCACATAATCGTATAGAACTTCTTTGAGCAAATATTTAGCAGTTCCGTTTTTCTTTTTCAAATCTTCAGAAAGATTCAATGCAAATTCTACTATCCTGTAATCTAAAAACGGAGTGCGGGTTTCGAGCGAAAACTGCATACTCGCAACATCTACTTTCACTAATAAATCATCTTTCAAATAATATTTCATATCAAACAACGCTTGCTCTTCGGATGCTGATAATTTTCTTTTTGTGTTGAAGTTTTCGTCAAATAAAAGTTCGTGTTTAAAATCTTCTTTCAATAAATCATTTAGTTCATTTTCACTGAAAAAATATTGTTCCTGTGAAAAAATGTGACTTTTTTTATGCGTTTCGTTTTTATAATTAAAAACCTGTGCACCACGTTTGTACCGGTTGCCTAATATCGAAAGCGAAAGTGCAATTGGTTTTCGAAGCAATTTTACCAATGGGTTATCCAGCCGCTTCGCCCAATTATAAGCTCCATAACCCATAAAAAGTTCGTCACCGCCATCACCACTTAAAGTCATCGTTACATGTTGACGAGCGAGTTTTGAAACTAACATTGTTGGCAATGCTGATGAATCGGCATACGGTTCATCATATACCGTCATCATTCGGTCAATTAATTCTATCGCATCGTTTTCGGTAACGATAAATTCGTAATGTTGTGTGCCAAGGTGCTGTGAAACCTTTTTAGCGTATTCGCTTTCGTTGAACTTCGCTTCTTTAAATCCGATAGAAAAAGTTTTAACCGGTTTATCCGAAATACTTTGTGCTATAGCGGTTACAGTGCTTGAATCAATACCGCCACTTAAAAAAGTTCCAAACGGAACATCACTTATCATACGATAGCGAACGGAAGATGTAAGAAGGTTTTTCAATTCTTCTTTTGCAGATTTAAAATCTGATTTTACTTCCGTTAAAATTTGCTCTTCGGGTTTCCAGTAACTTTTTATTTCTATTCCTGAATCGCTCACTACTGCAAAACTTCCGGCTGGTAAGCGATGAATATTGTTGTAAATTGAAAACGGCTCCGGAATATATCCGGCATATATGAAAGTGGAAATCGTTTTTTTGTTCAGTTGAATATTCTGAGAAATGAAATCACTTTTTAGTAATGATTTTATTTCTGACCCAAAAGCAAAATTATTTGCGTAGTAGAAATAGTAAAGCGGTTTTACCCCAAGGCGGTCACGAAAAAGAAATAAAATTTTCTTGAGCTTATCGTATATAGTAATGGCAAACATGCCGTTGAGCAGATTAACAAATTCAACTCCCCTCTTTTCAAATGCTTCAATAATAATTTCGGTATCGCTGGCAGTTCGCGTTGAAATGTTCAGCTGCTTTGCTATTTCTCTAAAATTATAAACCTCTCCATTAAACACCACCACATATCTTTTGCTTTGCGAAAACATGGGTTGGTTGGCGGCTTCGCTCAAATCAATAATGCTTAATCTGCGATGTCCCAGCCCAACGGTTTTTTCTTCATTCAAAAAATAACCGGCAGCATCCGGTCCTCGGTGGCTCATCGCATCTGTCATTGAATGCAAATCGCTTTCAATTATATTTTTTGAAGAAGAATAGAAACCGGCAATGCCACACATAGTAATTCGGAATTTTGAATGCGGAACGAAAATTAAAGATGAAAAGGATGACTGCCTCCCTGTTCTTTCGCAAACGGATGATAGTCGCCCTTTAAACCAATAGGAGTTTCTTTACGAATGGTATATGCAATTTCAATACTCGGCATGGCATCTTTTACCGTAAACCCGTTGCCTTTTATAATCTCATCATAGCTCTTGGTATGTAAATCAGTAAAGCCATCACTGAATTCAATTTCCTGTCCTTCCAAATTCATTGACCGGTAGGTGCGCATATTTTTTTGCTTCGCAACTTCCGGCAATGTATCTGCATTAATGCTCAGGAACCAACGAACTTTTGCTTTTGTAAATTCCAAATAACCGGCAGCACGATCATGTGTATGCACATGCACTATGTTCTTTTTTGTTTCACCAAAAATCCAAGTAAGCATATCGAAAAAATGAATGCCGATGTTGGTAGCTATGCCTCCGCTTTTACTTATATCGCCCTTCCAACTTGTGTAGTACCAATTGCCGCGCGAAGTGATGTAGGTTAAATCGAATTCAAAAATTTTATTCTTGGGGCTTTCATCTACTTTTTTCTTTAATGCAATAATGTTTGGATGCAAACGCAACTGCAAAATATTATTGATGTGTTTTCCTGTTTCCTTTTCAAGCTCCATTAAACTTTGAGCATTCCACGGATTAAGAACTAGTGGTTTTTCGCAAATTACATCGGCTCCGTTGCGCAAGCCAAAGCGAATGTGCGAATCGTGTAAATAGTTGGGGGAACAAATTGAAACGTAATCAACCGGAGTGTTTTTGCGTTTCAGTTTATCAACGTGTCGGTCAAACCGTTCAAACTCCACAAAAAAATCTGCATTCGGAAAATAACTGTCCATCACTCCAACGCTATCGAAAGGGTCATACGCAGCGAGTAGATTGTTACCGGTATCTTTAATTGCCTTTAAATGTCGGGGAGCTATATAGCCGGAAGCGCCTATGAGAACAAAATTTTTCATCAACTTATTTTTTATGGTTCGTCAAAAAGTCATTCACTTCTTTTGCAATTCTTTCAGATGTTTTTCCATCCCAAAATTTTGGAACGGCACCTTTCTTATAAGTTCCTTTGTCAATGGAATTCAGAATTTCTAAAATTGAATTTACATCTAACTCGCACATTGTATTAGTGCCTTCGGTAACGGTAACAGGTCGCTCGGTACTTTGACGAAGCGTAACACAAGGCACACCGAGAAAAGTAGTTTCTTCCTGCACCCCACCGGAATCAGTAATTACAGCGCGCGCATTTTTTGCCAGCGAAATAAAATCGAGATAACCGAGCGGCTCGGTAATAATTATGTTTTCGTTTTCAATCACCTTCTCAAAACCAAATTCGTGAAAACGTTTTCTTGCTCGCGGATGAATTGGGAAAACAACTTTTCTCTTTTGAGAAATCTCCGTAAGAATCTCGGCTACTATTTTCAAATTTTTTGAATCGTCAACATTTGCAGGACGATGAAACGTAACTAAGTAGTAGTCTTCTACATTTATATTTTTCCTGATTTCTGATTGGTCTATCAACGGCATAAACGCCACTAACGAATCAATCATGCTGTTGCCTACATAACGAATTTTGCTTTTGCTTTTATTTTCTTTCAGCAAATTTTCTTCACCGCTCGGTTCGGTTACAAAAAGCAATTCCGCAACATCATCAATTAAAATACGATTCACTTCTTCGGGCATTGTTTTGTCAAAACTTCGCAGACCGCTTTCGATATGTGCGACAGGAATATGATGACGCGAAGCCACAAACGCACAAGCAAAAGAAGAATTCACATCGCCCGGAACCATTACTAAATCGGGTTTGTAATCAAGAATAAATTCTTCAAATATTTTGATGATTTGCGAAATCACTTCTATCTGGCTTCCCTGATTGATATTCAAAAAGACATCGGGCGGTTTTACTCCCAACTGCTGAAAGAAAATATCATTCATGTTGTAATCGTAATGCTGACCGGTGTGCAACAACTTATATTCAATAGCCGGATAGCTGCGAAAACATTTTTCGAGTTGAGTTATCTTAATGAGGTTTGGGCGGGTACCTACACACACCAATACTTTCTTCATGCCGCGTAATTATATTTTATCTAACAGTTCTGCCAATCTACCTGCCTGTTTTTGTCTCGAAAACTGCAACACATTCTCGCTGGTTACATCGTTTGTTCTGAACCTCCCTTCTAAATAATTTTCGTATTGCTGTTTCAAAAAAATAAAAGTTTCATCTGCTGTTTTTGTGCAAACGCCACACTTGCTTTTTTGCACAATTTCTTCAATTGCTCCGTTATCGGTCGGAGTAACTAAAATAAAAGTTCCGCTGGCAATGTATTCA
>CAIYOV010000507.1 GCA_903927935.1 uncultured Bacteroidota bacterium
ATAAAGCACAAACAGCGTAATGAATTTGATGCTCAACATATTTTCGGTGGTTCCTATCCAATACTACATTTTTATTAGTGCAGTGTTGTTTAGTATTGGTGTGCTGGGTGTTTTGTTCCGCAGAAATGCCATTATCATTTTTATGAGTGTGGAGTTAATGCTGAACTCCGTAAACCTTTTGCTGGTGGCTTTCTCTACTTATCATAACGATGCGAGCGGGCAGGTGTTTGTGTTTTTTGTTATGGCCGTTGCAGCAGCCGAAGTAGCCGTTGGATTGGCTATTCTGGTAACAATTTTCAGGAATGTGCATAGTGTAGATATTGATGAACTTAAATCATTGAAGAACTAACCCGTGAGCTATCTTTTAATCATCATCCTTCTTCCTCTTCTTGGTTTTTTAATCAATGGATTTGCAGGTAAGAAGCTGCCAAAGATTGTTTCGGGCATTATCGGCTCGGGAACAATTTTGGTTTCGTTTATTCTGTCAACTGTTTTTTTAATAGGGTTTGTAAACGGAACACAGCAGAAGATTGATGTGAATGTTTACGACTGGATTGTACTACCTGATTTTACTATCACCTTCGGTTTATTGCTCGACCAGCTTTCAGTTACTTGGCTAATGGTAGTAACCGGCATCGGCTTCCTGATTCATGTTTATTCTATCAGTTATATGCATGATGATGATAAGTTTCATGTGTTCTTCTCATATCTTAACCTTTTTATCTTCTTTATGCTGTTGTTGGTGTTGGGAAACAATTTCCTTGTTACGTTCATCGGTTGGGAAGGTGTTGGTTTGTGTTCTTACCTGTTGATTGGTTTTTGGTTTAAGAATCAGGATTACAACAATGCGGCCAAAAAAGCCTTTGTAATGAACCGGATTGGTGATTTAGGCTTTCTGCTGGGCATGTTTCTGTTACTGTATAATTTTCATTCGCTTCATTTTGGAACATTGCAGGTGGCGTTTGCTTCTACTACTGCATCGCATACTTTGATAGTTGCTATTACCCTGTTGCTGTTTGTTGGTGCTATGGGTAAATCGGCACAATTGCCGCTTTATACCTGGCTGCCTGATGCGATGGCCGGTCCGACACCGGTATCTGCACTTATCCATGCCGCAACGATGGTTACTGCGGGTATTTATATGATTGTGCGGGCTAACTTTATTTATGTGCTGGCTCCTGAAACGTTGCAGTTTATTGCGTTTATCGGTGTAGCGACAGCGCTGTTTGCTGCTACCATTGGTTTAATGCAAAATGACATTAAGAAAGTGCTTGCTTATTCTACGATTTCGCAACTGGGTTTAATGTTTATGGCTTTGGGTGTTGGTGCATTTTCTTCTGGTGTGTTTCATGTGGTTACTCACGCTTTCTTTAAGGCCTGTTTATTCCTTGGAAGCGGCTCAGTAATTCATGCTTTGCATGGAGGACAAGACATTCGTAAGATGGGAGGATTGAAGAAATTTATGCCAATTACTTTCTGGACGTTTTTGATTTCTTCATTGGCAATTTCGGGAATATTTCCTTTCTCGGGTTTCTTTTCGAAGGACGAGATACTTGCTGCTGCATTTGAACACAACAAGGTTTTATGGGGTGTAGCTTCGCTTGCATCATTAATGACGGCTTTCTATATGTTCCGGTTAGTGTTCCTGACCTTTACCGGTGAGTTCAGAGGGACGGAAGAGCAGAAACATCATCTGCACGAATCGCCTGCATTGATTACCTTTCCTTTAGTGGTTCTAGCTTTACTGGCTGCTTTTGGAGGTTTGTTAGGGTTGCCCGAAGTATTCGCCTCGAGACATTTTCTGAAAGATTTTCTGAGCCCGGTGCTGGGAGGTGCTAAACCTATAGGCGAAGAGGCGGGTATTTCGCATTCAACTGAACTTGCTTTAATGGCCGGTGCTTTTGCAGGGGCGCTGCTTTCGATCGGTTATGCTTATGTGAAATATGTTTCGGGTAAGGCATTGCCGGCTAATGAAGGCGAACTTAAAGGTTTGAGCAGACTTGTTTATAATAAGTATTGGGTAGATGAAATATACAACCTGCTGGTGGTAAGACCGGTGATGTTCAGCAGCCCAGTATTTCATGATATAATTGATCGCACGTTTATAGATGGTGCGGTGAACCGCAGCGGAAAGCTTTCGCTGGCATTTGGCACACAAATTCGTAAACTACAAAGCGGTTACATAGGCTTCTATCTGCTTGCTATGGTTATTTCTATAGTAGCGATGTTTGCTTATGTATTTTTTATACGTTGACAGACTGTTCTTCTTTTTTCATTCGCGATTTTGTTTATCTTAGTATTTATACTGTTATAATGTTTTTCTTTCCCGAAGAAGAGAATAAATTTGGGTCTGTTACTTCAATAAAAAGCTATTGATGAAAAAGATTTTCTCCCTTACATTTCTGCTATCGCTGTTGTACTTTGTTTGTGATGCACAGGTTGGTATCAATATTTTAATTCCTGATTCGAGTGCGGTGCTGCAATTAGAATCGAACAATAAGGGTCTTGGTCTTTCGCGCCTAACTACTACACAGCGAGATGCTATTTCTAATCCATTAAAAGGCTTAACTATTTTCAATACACAGGACAGCGTGATTGAATACTGGAATGGTGAGTGCTGGTTGAAAGTGTATGAGAAGAATTGCTATGAATGCGCTTTTAATCTAACGATTGATGATCCAACTGACACTTTAGACCGGATTGTTTCAGATTCGGTTTCATCCATCATTTCGGTCCAGCAAACGCACGGTAACCAGCAGATCAGTATAATTTTTATTTCCTCATTGCCACAAGGTGTGAATGTTTATTTCAACGGCAATCCTACCATTGACTCTACCGGAAGCGTTGAGATTGTCGTAAAGGCAGATATGTGTTCTGCGGTGGGTGGAAATTTTCCAATTATGATTCAGGCCTTCTGTGGTGATGTGATTCATTTTCTTTCGTATAATGTTTATATAAGACCACCGGTTCAGTTTACTATACCAGTCGACCAACTTGATTACAATTTACAGGCAATAAACAATCTTCCAACTAACCCTGCGCAATATATTTTGTTGCATGTGCAAAGTTCTGTTGAACTGAAAGCTAGCGACCATACCATACCGGCTTATACAAGCGGCAACTTAGACCCGAACTCGGTTGTGTGCGTGGTCAATGATGGTGATATATTAGGAAGGGGAGGAGATGGCGGTGCATTTGTATTTAATGGGTTGCTGATAGCTGGCGGTAATGCGGGCTATGCAGGTGGGGATGCCATGAATCTGACAACACGAACTTATCTGGTGAATGGCGGTGCAATTTACGGAGGTGGAAGCGGAGGAGGCTCGGTAGGTTTTGCACTTAGCACACCCTCTATTCCAATTATCGGTCCTATTGTTGTTGGTCTTGGTTTTTGCGGTGGTGGAGGTTCAGAATCAGGTAAGGGTGGAGTAGTTAACCCTGGTGGATTAATTACCATTGGGTTGTTTCAGAATGGCGGTGATGCTACCTGTTGTGTGAGTTCCGTACCTGGATTAGGTCCTGTAGCTAATTACCCTATTAATATTCCTATAAGCATTGTCACTATTACTCTAACACCTTCCGGTCATGGTGGCGATGGCGGCACATTCGGGCAACAGGGCACACCAGGTTATCTCGATTTGCAAATTGATGTGTGTGTTAATATACCCATCATCGGAAACATTTGTTTTAATATACCTATTCCTGGTGGCTTGCTTCCGTTTTATGGGCCAACGAGTGGTGACCCGGGTCATGCAATTAAAAGAAACAATCATCCTCTAACAGGTTTGCCGGATGGGACTTATTTTTCATCGCAGATAAAAGGAAAAGTATCGCCTTATTAATTATTAATCGAAATCATAATGAAAAATTATTTCTTTCTTCTTCTTCTGTTAGGAACTTCGGTTGTGTTTGCCGGTAAGGGTTTAGTGGTTACTCAGAAATATTCAACCACGGTTGAAGGGCAGAATGTTACTGTGACATGGTATGTTACCGAAACTCAATGCAAACTGAAAATGCTATTCAGCGACAAAGATGTAAACACCACCAATTACTTTATACCGGATGTAATGAGCAGTAAGTTACTTACCTACAGTGATGGCGCTGTTCCGGCAGGTGCATCAAAAATTTATTATAGTTTTCCTGTGGCAGAGATTAAAGGAACATTGGAGGCATCTACTATAGAACACACTGGAGAGATAAAACAGATTGGCGGAATGAATTGCGAAAAGATCCTAGCTAAAACGGGTAACAATTTTACAGAAATGTGGGTGACAAAGGATTTTAAAACTGACTATTACCGGTTTGCTTCTTTCTTTAAAAATAGTTATGAACTGAAAGCTTTAAGCGAAGGAAGAATTAAAGGTTTCCCGCTTTCATCTGTAACAAAAGATAACAGCGGTAAGGTAATTAATGCTTATCAATTACTTTCGGTTTCTTCCACTGAAATTTCCGATACAGAATTTAATGTTCCCGCTGAATATAAGAGCGCTGATGAAGTAGGCAAGGCGAAGAAGTAAAGGTCACTCGCAACTTTTCTTAATGGCTTTTTCAGCAGCAT
>CAIYOV010000508.1 GCA_903927935.1 uncultured Bacteroidota bacterium
AACGCGTACGGCATTCATACCTTTATTGCCGCGCTCAAGTTCAAAAGTAACAACATCATTTTCTTTAATGGGATCGATCAAACCGTTAACATGTACAAAAAACTCTTCACCGGTGTTTTGTTGTTCAATAAAACCAAAGCCTTTATCGTTATTAAAAAACTTTACCTTACCGGTTCTTGCTGCAGTAGGGTCTTCTTTTTCTCTTTTAGGTACACCAATTTCAATGGTACTGGCATCTACCACTTTTTTCTTTGAAGGGTCAGGTGGTGTACTGGTAATATTTCCGTATTCATCAACATAGGCCAGCATACTTTCAAAGTCACCCTTTTTAGCATTTGCCTTACGCTCCTCCATCTTCTGCTGCTTTTCCTGTCTTTTCTTTAGACGTGTTTTCTCTAAATCTTTCTTGCCGAAGGTTTGCTGCGATTTTGCCATTCTTATTTCCGTTTATTATTTAAGCGTGCAATTAAGCACTTTTATTGCTTGAATTTTATAATTCGGTATACAAAATATAACGCAGTTACAGATTCCCTGAACGATTGATTAAACCATCGTTGGATGACGAAAGAATTATGATATACAAAATAACAGATTTCAGAAGGTTATCCTATAAATCTTTAGCCAGCCACACATGCTGCCATTTGTTTGCTTTTTGTTTTTTCCTCTTTTCATTTACTTTCGGTCGTTGTACCTCATCGCTCAATCAAACCAATCTGTATGAAAAAATCATTTACACTTATCTGTTTTGTTTTTGCTTTTATGGCTTCTTTCCTTTCGCTGTACACGCAGGCACAAAGCATCGTCCGTGGCCCTTACCTGCAAAGCCCCGCGCCTTACAGCATTATTGTTCGCTGGCGAACTGATTCACTGACCGACAGCCGCGTTTACTATGGCACAACAATTGGCGCAAACGCGCTGCATGCCGATAGTGCTACGCTTACTACCGAGCACCGCGTTAAGATTAACAACCTTAACCCTCGAACCAAATACTATTACAGCATTGGCAGCAGTACACAGGTATTGCGTGGCTCTGATGATCAACTCTACTTTACCACGGCTATCGACAGCACCATGAACGACCCGGTTCGCTTTTGGGTAATTGGCGATTTCGGTCACGGCAATGCAGCACAAGCTGCGGTGCGTAATTCATACGTCAACTTCGAGCCTAATCATCCGGCCGATTTTCAGGTTTGGGCAGGCGATAATGCTTATAGTGATGGAACCGACTTGGAATACCAGAACAAAGTTTTTGATACAGTTTACGGTTACCAGAGTCTGTTTCCGCACCTGCCCTTTGTTCCATGCTCGGGTAACCACGACTGGAACAGCATCTGCAACTGGATGGCTCCCTGCAATACGGACCCCGAAGTGCAGACCGGTCCTTATTTAAATATTATTGACCCACCAACAGAAGGTGAACAGGGAGGCGTGCCTTCGCACCGTAAGCTTTTCTATTCGTTCGATTATAGTGATATACATTTCACGGTACTCAACTCTGAATTAGGTTCAGGAATAACTCCAGCTTATAACTGGATAGGGATGAACAATTTCGACACCGCCTTTACTTCGCCCATGTACGAGTGGATGAAAGCCGACCTTGCCGCTACTACCAAGAAATGGAAAATAGTAGTCTACCATCAATTGCCTTACAGCGGGCAGAATGACCTTACCGAGCTATCGAGTTTCCAGTTGTTCTGCATTGCCATGCGCACACACGCCAATCCTATTCTTGAAAAATACGGGGTTGATTTAGTACTTAACGGACATGACCATAACTATCAGCGCACTTATTTAATCAACGGCCATTATGGTTACAAAGCTGACTTTGACCCTAGTATGATGATAAACGGTACTAGCGGCAATGACGCGATTGGGGAAGCTTATACTAAATACACTAATGGTCCGCTGGCCGGCATAGGCACTGTTTATACCGTGGTTGGAAACAGCAGCGAAGGTAATGCTTACAGTCCTATCAGCCACCCTGCCATTTATTGGGGTGAGGGTTGCGACACCTGCTTTGGGTCATTTATTGTTGATGTGAACGGAGACCGGCTTGACGGGCGATATTTAACCTCAAACGGTGTGATTCGCGATCAGTTTACGATTAAGAAAGCTGCCTGGACCGGTATTGATGAAGAACAGGCTGCCTTCGACCACTTTTATGTTTACCCCAATCCTTTTGGCGAACAGACCCGTGTAGGCTACAGCGTTTTAAAAAAGTGTGACGTTAAGATTGATCTGCTCGACAGTAAGGGTAGTGTAGTGTTACCTTACTTCTCAGCCACCCGCGAGCCGGGTAACTATCTCGACATTATTGATATGGACCGCGATGAAATTGCCGATGGAACGTACCTCATTCGCCTAAATTGTGGTGGAGTCGTCAAATATAGAAAGGTGGTAAAGTTGTAATCCTTAAAGCAAAAATCGCGAAGAAAACACTTTG
>CAIYOV010000509.1 GCA_903927935.1 uncultured Bacteroidota bacterium
CGGTTAAAAAATAAATTTCCTTCCTCAGTTAGTGTGTCCGCAAAGCCGTGCCCTGTAAGGCGCGGCTTTTGCAAAAAACAAGATAGAAATGAAAACGAAAATAGCCGTAGCACTTGTAGTAACCATAATAATTGTAGTGGTGCTATGGTATTTTTTTATTAGGGTTAATGCACCAGGTGCAATTTTGCCCGATGGCAAATTAAATGTAGGACAACTAACCACAGTATAATGGCACATCCAAATATAGATTGTACAGTACCTTCCGGTTATTTTATAAAGAATGATCACGGTGGTTTGACTTCGCTTAGAACATGTGAGCTTTCGGGGTATTGCTATATGGCCGCTGACAAATGGGTGGATGAGGCTGAACATATTGTTCAAAAGCCTCTCATTTGTGGCGGATCTGGACCAAACATAATTACATACAACGCTATTACTTACGGTGTAGATGCCGCAAAAAAGCTTATACCGCAGTATGATATTGACCACCCTGTTTATAAGCTATCTTCTACTCAATCAATCGTATTACTTGTTCTTTTAATTGTTGTAATAATATTAGCAATATGGATAGCCCGGTAGGTACAGGTTTTAGTTTTTTATCATCTGCAATGAGCAACCCTATAGGTGCGGTGTTTCAGGTATTTTCTGTTATGGCACAAAATTTTGCCGATGCAAAAGATACTGAATTTGCAAGCTTGCAAATTGATAAGGCTTACGCCAATAGAGGGCATGATGACTTAAATGCCGAAAGAACAATTTCAAACAACGTTTTAAACAACCATATTAAGGTTAGGGGCGAGTTTCAGGTTATCGTAATTATCGTTGTTCTTATAGTTGTATTTATTGCCACATACGGCATAACAAAACTTGCCAAGGCTAAGTAGTTGCATTTGTATACTCTTTTGTGGCACGAATTTTATTCTACTTTCGAATACACAAAACCCACCTCACATGAAATATCTATTCTTCTCTCTGCAGCTTACACTCAGCTTATCTTCCTATTCACAAACTGATTCAATTACCGTTGCCGGTAGAACCGTCACAGGTTCGGTTACCGATAACTTTACCGACCGGCTTATCATCAAAGATGAATACGGCAATGAGTTTATGGTAATTAAAGACAGGATAGATAAATTCAATATTCGCAGCCGGAAGAAATACAACGGTGTTTGGGGCTTAGAGTATGTATCGGACATGAACAAACTTAACATGGGCTACCTTCCTGAATATAGAGATCAGAAATATTACTTACGAGAAACGGGAACCTTTGGGATAACCTCGGCAGCTCTAATTGTAGGTGGCGGGATAATGGTTGGGATAGGACAAGTTCTAACGGCAAAGAATTATAATGGCACCACGTTAACTACAGCCGGAAGTATTTTAGGGAGTGTGGGAACCGCTTTACTCATTCCAACTTTTGTTTTTGTATTGAAAGCCGGAAAGACTAAAACCTACAGAACGCTATGAAAACAATCATTGCAATCTTCGCGCTTACAGCGTTATCGTTTAGTGTGTATCAGACAAAAATGATTTCAGCCTATGTTAACCAGGTAGATGGAATCTATATTTTCATTGACAGTAAGCCGGTGCAGGAATATACTGTTTTAGGAGAAGTAAAAAGCGCAATCAACGATGATTATGAAGGCTATCGGGATGACTTAATAAATAAGGCAAAAAAGAAGTTCCAGGGCACTACTGCAATTATCATTCACCCGCCACATCAAAATTTACCTACAGCCGAAGCAATCAAGTTCAAAGATTAACCCGCCATTTTCAGCACTTCGCGCTCTATGCGCAGCTCTCCTATTCGCCCGTAGTGTTTCTGTGTCATTTTAAAATCAGCGTGCCCCATCATTCGCGCTACACTCTCAGCGCTGTAACCGGCATCTATCATCAGTTGGCAAAAGGTTTTACGTCCGGTGTGTGTGGTAAGCCGCTTTTCTATTCCTAATATATCAGCAATCTCTTTTAGGTAAGCGTTATACTTTTGGTTGCAAAGCACCGGTAAGCGGTAGTTGTATTTAACTGCCAACTGCTTTGCCTGCTTTAAAAATGGTAAATAGAAATCTTCATTCGTCTTGGCACGCTTACCCCTCAAAAACTGCATTTTGCCCTTGCCGGTAACCAGTGCACGGCTAAAGCCCGTAAGGTCGCCATACGAAAGCCCCGTGTAGCATTGCACTAAAAACACATCGCGCACCTGGTTAAGCCGGTCCGCTGCAAACTGTTTTTTGTGCAACAGTTTTAATTCAGCATCGTTTAGCTGTATAAGCGTAACGCGCGGAGCTTTAGGCAACCGGTAAAGCAGGAACGGGTTTTGGTACACATACTTTTTACCGTAAGCATAGTTGAACAGCCTTTTGAGCAACTGCATTTTTTTAAGCGTGCTGTGTATGCTGTATTGTTTAGCGGTAAGCATTTGTTCAAAGCCCTGTAAATCTTCGCTTACATAGCGGTTAGCATTGTTGTAATTGGCAATTTCGGTAAACTGTTTTACTGCTAACATCATTCTAATGCGGGTGCGCTCAGGTGGTTGAGCGGCCTGTATGTATTCCTTTGCAATTTGCGTAAGCGTAGGTATGCTAACGCGTTCGCGCTTTTGGTAGCGGTGTAAAACTTCACTGGGTTGGTAAATGCTTTCGCGCTCGCAGTCGGCAATTGTTTTGTAAACATTGCTTGCTATAGTCGAAAGCCTGGTGTTGATGCTTTCGGTATCGTTGTAAGCGTTGCCATGCTTGCTATCCCATGCCGAGGCAGCAATGAAAATACCGGTACTGAAATCGGAACGGGTTGTTTTGTCAGAAGCAATACGGCAATAAATAGGGCACTTGCCTTTACTGTTTATTCGCTTTTTACTTAAGTAGAAATAGGTTTTCATGGTGGGTTGGGTGTGGAGTTTCTTTTACGCATACATTTAAAAAAGTTATATGATTACATGGCTTATATTGTAACTTTTTTTTATTGTGCCCCTGCGTCTGGATAGTGCCCCTGCCTATGCTCCGTTATAAATAAAGAAGCCCCCTATAAAAGGGGGCTTTGCTATTAGAAAAGTGACCCGGACTGGATTCGAACCAGTGACCGACAGTTTAGAAAACTGTTGCTCTATCCAGCTGA
>CAIYOV010000510.1 GCA_903927935.1 uncultured Bacteroidota bacterium
CTTATTCGAATTCCACACATCCTTCAATCGCTTGAAAAAACATTTCAGAAAAATCATTCCTTTTTTAAGGGTATTTCCGGGGGAGTAAAATATTTTATCGTCTTCGGGAGAAATGAGAAACGAAAAATCATAATCGTATCCGTTTTGTTTCAGAAATTCAAGATACTGTTCAAATCGAAACCGCTGCGAAGGCGAACGGTCTCTGCGGTGCATCGCTATATAGAGAACCCGCTTCATTTAATCTTCTAACCAGAATGAAGGAAGTTTTTCGGTGAGTTCGATATTTTCAAACTTCGCGCTCTTCTTTATTCCTGTCTGTTTAGCCCAACCCACCATTTTAAGTAAGCCGTCTTTCAATGAAGTGTTGGCAGAATCGCCAAAAATATTTTTTGCCTTTGAGTGGTCGCTGTATGCGTGCAGCACTTCATTACGAGAAGGCAGATAACGCAATTCGCCTTTAATATTCATGGCTTCCATCACGGTACCGGCTAATTCTTTTACCGTGTAGTCCTTATCGGCTCCAACGTTTATCACCTGATTGTAAGCTGCCGGAACATTTACAGAATTGGCAATGTGCGGAGCAATATCACCGATATAACTGAACGCGCGCGTTTGCATGCCATCACCAAATACTGAAAGTTGTTTGCCCTGCATCAATTGATTCATAAAAATACCCACCACATTCCTGTACCGGTCGCCCAGGTTTTGATATTCGCCATATACATTGTGCGGACGAAAAACCACATAATTCAATCCAAACATTTCGTGGCTTACCCTCAACTCCATTTCCACTGCATATTTTGCAATGCCATACGGGTCTTCGGGAACCGGTATCATATCCTCACGTAAAGGCGGCTTGCCGGCACCATATACGGCTATGGAAGAAGTAAATACAAAACATTTCACCTTATGTTTAATAGACTCGTTGATCAGATTAATACTGCCTATTAAATTATTGTTGTAGTTGAATCGCTTAATAAAATGGCTCAAGCCTTCTGCGGCATACGCTGCCAGGTGATAGACGTAATCGAAATGATATTCTTCAAAAAGTTTTTCAATTAGCTCATTGTCCAGAATCGAACCTTTTACAAACTTCGCTTTGGGGTTTATGTTTTCTTCAAATCCTCCACTTAAATCATCCAGCACAATCACTTCGTGCCCCAGTTGAATTAATTCATTGGTAACATGTGCGCCAATAAATCCTGCACCTCCGGTAACTAAACTCTTTATTGCCATTGTATCTTATTGAATGCCGCCAAAAATAAACTTTACAATCGTAATTTGAAGGCACACTTCAATTTACGATTCACTTAACTTTTATTTCCTTCACCGCTAAATCTACATCCATGCTACACCAATCTTTACCCGAATTCTACGAACGCGATTTGCTTAAACTGAAAGAGGAAATCGATCTATATAAAAATGAAACTAATTTGTGGTTAGTAAAAAACGAAATCATCAATTCGGCCGGAAATCTTTGTCTGCATTTAATCGGAAACCTCAACCACTTTATCGGAGCCACACTTGGCAACACTGGTTATGTAAGAACACGCGAGCTTGAATTCAGTTCTAAAAATATTCCGCGCAGACAACTAATAGCCGGTATAGATAAAACCATTGATATGGTTAAAAATACGCTTGGCCAATTAGCAGAAGAGGATTACGAAAAAGATTTCCCCCTCTTAAAACACGATAAAGTAGTTAGCACCGAACACATGCTGTTGCATTTGCTAACGCATCTCGGTTATCACTTAGGACAAATTAATTATCACCGGAGATTGATTGGTTAATCGGCAATTATTCTTCGAACAACCCCTTCAGTCTGTTAAATGCAGCTACATTATTCGGACGGTTTACCGATTTCATGATGTCGCTTTTATCGCGGGTAGTCAAATGCAAACTCATGGCAGCTTTATCTTCCTCGTGCTCAGTGGTATATTCAAAAAGCACAAATTGAAGTTTGCCCCGCAATTCTTCACTCATTTCATCTAACCGGTAGTCGGTTAAAAAATCCTGCATGTTTTCCATATTGGTATAAACAGTTCCCAATGGATCGGCAATGCGGGCAAAAACCGTTTTTCTTTCCGAAGCTCTTGGTTCTTCAAATTTTTCCGAGTCACGCATTTGAATGATCACTACCCCGCTGGTGTTTTTGTTTATCCAGTCGCCAAAAGTATTCAGGAAACGAAGCGTAGTTTCCACTCCAAAGTTATCGAGCGCACCCCCATCCATTACATACGTAGAAGGTTCGCTTGGCAATACCGAATTGGGAAAAAAGAAAGGAAACGTAGAATTCATCCGCATGGCTGATGTAACCAGCAAACTGTCGCTTCCTTGTTTTTTAAAAAACTGTGTAAAGTCAATAGCATCAATTTCCAGTTTGTTGTCAAAAGCTTTTTTGCCATGCGGACGCATCAAAAATGAAACCGGATGCGGGCTGATGTAATACCTACGCGAATCGTTCATAATGGTGGAGTGATAAATCAGCAATGGAATTTTTGCATTGTATTCATCCGACCGGTAGTCGGAAATAGTTTTATTAAAAGGAAATTGCGTGTTATTGCAATAAAATTTTTCAAAAATATACCCGCGGTCCACGCTGTATTTTTTGTCGGCCAGCGAAAACCGGTGAAAAGGAATCAGCACATCATTGCTTAAAATCGAAAGCGCAATCGGATTTAAAACATCTTTCGAAATGTTTTCGGTGTAATGGCGGTCAGATAGATTAACCGGGAATCCATTTTTTTTCTGCAAAAATAATTCCCGCAAATAAGTGGTGGCAAACATCCCACCCGATGCTCCGCTTATTAAAAACGTTTTATCAAACAAATTTCCTTTCGCCAGGCTATCACATTGCTGCAACATCACCATCGAGTACATGGCCGCCCGCAAACCACCACCACTCACATTCACAAAATACATTTTCGGCTTTCTAAGCGGATTGTGCGAGTCTGTATTTTTACGCAGCCAGTTTTCTAAAATAGGCTGAAAATATTCTTTGTCTCTTGCAATGGCCGAATCGGATGAAAGTTCGCGGAATGTTTCAAGATTGTAAGCTGCTTTTTGGGTATTATAATTTAACCCATACGCGCGGCTTTGAAAACCGAACACATCAAACTGCGTCAGGTAATTTGCCAGCAAAAGAAAAGCTATAACGGCAGCAGAACCCCAGCCACTTGTCCAATACAGAAACATTCCGAACATAGACATCAGTAAACTCAAAAATAAAAACCCGGTTGCTGCTATAGGGAATTGAAAGAAAGGATTCTCAAGAAAAAACCCCATGCAAATCAATGCCGTCATCGAAAGTATAAATGCAATAAATGCGTTCCAGTGGTGCCTGCGAAAAACTAATTGATGCAACGCGGGGTCGTAGTGTTCTACTGTGCGCGTGTGCCGGATATTGAATTTATTTGTGATGTAAAAATCAACGCGGTTGAGATGTTCCCGTTCCATTGTTTGATTGAATTGCACCCTGCGCATCGCTTTTTTCTTTCGTATACGCTCCTTGTTTTCTTCTATAATACTACCGGTATTCTTGTTGGTAAAATTGAAATACACTGCTGTCAATAAAATCATCAGAACAAAACCGGCAATAAATCCCAGCAGCTCAAATAAAATCTGAGCAAAGCCCTGGTATTCGTACTTGACCCGAAAATGAATTACGCTGGCAAAGTAGGCCACAAAAAACACCAACGGAATTATAGCGTTGTTCAACACAAACATGCCAAGCGGAAATTGCAAACTCGCCATAAATGGGAACCGGTGCGAGTTGAGAATATACATCACAACGTTCCAGGTAACAAACATGGCTCCGAAACCGATTCCCACCACTGCAAAACTTAAATAGCCTACGTTCCCTAAATATTCCGGGTCAAGCAACACCGAATGCGTGCCTATACCAGCACCATACTTACCTACAACAATGGCAAACAAAAATATCCAGAAGAACAAAAGAAACTGGTGCCGTTTAAAAGAAATGAGCAGCAACTGCACCGGAAACGAATAATAAATGTCTTTGAAAAACGTAAGCATTTTGCAGCAGATTCAAGCTACAAGGAAGATTAATTATTTGAATCAAAGCAGCACTAATCAACGTTCGTATCAATGCTTGTGTATAGTATTATACAACTAAGGGGTTTTAATTTCCGACAGTAGAATGGTCCAGCCCAAATCCATTCTGAAAATGATTGGAAACTTAAACGACTCCAAAACATCGACTGTAGATTTTATATCGCCTCCCCCCTGCAATTCCCATCCCGGAATACTTACCAAATTTCCGTTCAAATTGAAATTGAATTCGCTGATAGTATTACTCATTACTGTTGCAGTATCGTTTGCACCGTTCAGTTTTATGCTTGATGAGGATGTGGAAGAAACATCGTTGAAAATTTTTCGGCTGATAAACACAGAAGTCTCTTTCTCTAATTTCGATTCACCACCGCTAAAATTATTCAACAGTGCATCAGCTTTTGCAACCGCATTTGCACTCATCAAGACAGTTCCGGTTTTATTTACCGGTTCCGTCATTTTCCAATCAAAAGCAATTTCATCACCCAGTTTTTTTAAGGTAACAACAAACTGATATTTCTTTTCGTTCGTGTTTACATCATAGGTAAGCACCGTGCCGGGTTTTATTGCTTTCTCAAAAGCGTCAAGGTCCGAAATATTTTGTGCCGGTAAAACAGAAATTGAAAAATGAAAAATGATGAACGCCCAGATAAATTTTCGCATAACAGAAATATTTTTGTGTTCTATAAAAGTAAGTATTCAGCCTGAACCTGAAAGAAAGTTCAATAACATTGTGCTCCATTCGTCTTCCCCGCTGTTTTAAAAGTCTGTTAACCTTTGCTTAACGTTCAATCGTTACTTTCGCACTAAATAATTTGGCGATGGATGTAAATGATTTTAAGATTCTACTGGTAGACGATGAAACCGATGTGCTGGATTTTATGAAGTATAATCTCGAGAAAGAAGGATTTTGGGTGTATACTGCACAGAATGGTGTAGAGGCTATCCAAATGGCCAAGAAGATGAATCCTCATCTCATCATTCTCGATTTGATGATGCCTAAAATGGATGGTATAGAAACATGTCGCGAATTGCGGAACATTCCGGAGTTTAAAAATACCATCATCACTTTCCTTACTGCCCGCGATGAAGATTACTCGCAGATTGCAGGATTTGAAGTAGGGGCAGATGATTACATTACCAAACCCATTAAGCCGCGCGTTTTTATCAGCCGAATCCGCGCGCTTTTAAGAAGGTTGGAAACCAACGAAACTGCCGGAAAAATTACGGTAGGCGATATTGAAGTTGACCGCGAACGCTATTTGATAATAAAAGCCGGAAAAGAAATTTCGTTGCCACGGAAAGAATTTGAATTATTGAATCTGCTCATATCTAAACCCGGCCGGGTATTTAAGCGCGAAGAAATTTTGAGCAAAGTTTGGGGCAACGATACTATTGTTGGCGATCGCACTATTGATGTACACATTCGCAAACTGCGCGAAAAAATAGGTGATGATTATTTTAAAACCATCAAGGGTATTGGGTATAAGTTCGATGCATAGTTATTTCTCCTCCATTCCCTTCCGCGCAGGTTCTCCGTCTCGGAACCACGCGCGGAACTAAAGTTTTTCCAATATTACCCTAAGCACGTTCCTCCCTTTGCAAAAAGAGAAAGTAGGGCAGAAAGTTCATATTGCTTCTTCCTCCGCTTCCATCACCTTAACAAATAAGGCCCAAACAGGCAAAAAACATTCAAAAAAATCAAAAAAACCCTCATAGCTCACTTTGTTTTATGTATAGCGCTCTGTATTGCTCGTTTAGCGCAACATATTTTTAACATAGCTCTACGTGTTTTCAGTCTAGCGCAGCATGTTTTTGCCTTAGCGCTCCGTGTTTTTTCCATAGCTCGACATATTATCAGTCTAGCTCAACGTGTTTTTAACATTGCCCTCCAAATTTTTCGTTTAACACTACCTCTTTCGGGCATAGCGCAGCCCCAATAAAATGTTGCCATATCTCCCAATAGGGTTTTCGTCTTGTCAGTCGCGTACCCTTTTCTGCAATATAGTTTCCTACTTTACTCATGTCCGGCTTGGCGCCAATTTCGGAACTAATAGTGTATTTCGCTATAAATCTATAGGTTAGACTTATTTCTCCACCTTCTCTATATGCTCTTCCTTATAAAATTTCTTTTCGGCCCAGTTAAAGCGTTCCCAATATTGGTTTTCGGTCATAGTCAGTTGGGTCATCAGCGAATCGGCTACCTGCATTTCTTCGGGCGTAAAAGTTTCACCATTTACTGATTGAAGAAAAGGCTGCAGTTCATTAGCTAGAGTAGTTTTATAAAACCCAAGCAACTCTTTCGAAAAATATTCCATGGTGGTATCACCTTCAAAATCTTTCAGCGCATCAATTTTCAGAAGAGTGCTGTTAACCAATGCCGAATATTTTTCGTGCGATTGAATAGCGCGTGCTTTTTCGTAGCTCTGCACCGCATCGTCATAATCAAGCGAGTTGTCAATTACCGCCTGAACACTTTGCAAAACTGCATCGTGATATTTTTTGGCGCGTTTTTCTTTCTGGTGGCAGCCGGTTAATGCTATAAAAAACAGGCAAACAGAAAAAAGGACAGATATTCGGTTCATGTGAAATGTTTTAAATTGAGAAATACCTTTTACAGGCGGTTCCGTATAATATTTACTGTTTAATATAAGGCCTCAAATCTACTGGAAAATAAATTGCTGCTGCTTCGAAAAATATCGTTCCTGTTTCTTGCTTTTGTTTTCACCAACACGGTGAAGGCGGCAACGCATGCCGGGCAGGATTCAACCGTTGATTTATTTGAATCAGAGAAAAGTATTTTACTGCAGCGAATTGGTTTTGAAAAAAGCCGTATTGCTAATGATTACTACAGTGCCGATAGCCGTTTGTTTAATTTGGTTGACAGTGTAGCGCGCTTTGCTTTACAACAACCGGTCGACAAGAGCAAGCGCATCCTTTATTTGCAGCGGCTGCAAATTTTCCTTACCAATATCAACCGATATTATTCTAACAGTTACCTTCAGGCGGGGGTTTATTTAGCTGTGTTAAGCTACTACCCTTCCATGATGGAGTGGGACCAGAAAGATGAATTACTGCGAAACATAAAACGCTACTCGTCTTTTTCCATTAAAGCCACACGACTAATACCGAGCGACACGATTGCCGAAGATTTTTTAACCGATTATCTGGCAGATCATCCCGATGAAATTTTCAGATACACAGAAGAATTTGACGACCGGAGATTTGCGCTTCGTTTGTTGGAGAAAGCCGTGAAACTTGCACCTGAATCTGCCAAACGTTACTATGGCAGTGCTGGACCAGTGAGCAACATTCTACGGCAGAGTAAAGATCTGTTTGTGCGGAAGTCAATTGAAATATACAGTCGCTTCGGTCAAAGGTCGCGCGCTTATTTATTGCTGGATGAAATTGCCAATAATAATATCTCCATTCAGGCAGCCGACTCTATTGGCAACAAGCCGGACCAGTTGTTCGGGTTACTCGTTCAGCTTTCCATGAAATACGAAGCCAATGTTACATACTCTATTTATCGGTATCTCGATATTTATTGTATTGATGCCATGCGAAAAATAAATCAGGAGGCACTTAATGCGAAATATCAGTTCGATGCTTTTAAAAAACATACGCCAGAAGAAATGTTTGTGCTGTTGAGCTATGGTTATAAAGAAACCACCACTAAAACATTTCAGGTATTAGTTGAAATTTTAAAGAAAAAATCAACCGGTATTCCCATCAGCAGCATCCTGATTTCATCGCTAGATAAATCAAGGCTCAAAGATCTGATTATCCACTGCGATAAAAATGAACTGCTGGAAAAGATACTGAGCGTGGTAGACGATGAAAAGAAAGATTATCTGTTGGCGCTTTCCTCGCTCGAAGAAAAAGAGAATCTATTCCCCCCATTTAAAACATTCGCAAAGGATAATCCGATAACGAATAGCGAGCCAGTAGATAAATCGTTGAACGAAATAACAAAAGTGCATCCACCAAAAGCCGTTGCAAGCGATACTCTGAGTGAAGAGGGGGTTATCACAAAACCCGAAAAAATGCAGGAATGGGTAGAAAAAAAGACCTCCGAAACAACCTTTGAAGCAAACGTTCGGACAACCGCTGAAGTAAAAACAGAAATTAAGTCAAATGAAATTACTGAAATAAAAAAAGTTGATGTTGTTCCGATTCTAATACCCGAACCTGTTATTGAACCAATAAAAATTGAATTAGATGAACGTACGCGAACTATTATTTCACTTAAGAAAAATATCCTGCAAACCCTTCAAAACTTTCCGGCCTTCATTGAAAAAGATTATGCCGAGGAAATTCTATTGTATGCCGCTCGCAAAGAACCCGATGAATTATTCAAAAAAATTGATTCGTATAAGCATAAGCGTTATAGTTTAAAAATTCTGGAGCAGTGTGCCATTAATGCACCGCTTTCGGTAAAACGTTATTTATATAACTCTGCACATCCGGTTAACTATATTCTGCAGTACAGCAAAAATCCGGTAGTGAAAAAAATTATTGATATCAATTCCGAATTTGGTTATCACAGCAAACCATTTCTGTTGTTAGAGGATATTCTCAACAGGAACTTAAATTCGAAAGAAGCCATTGCCATCAGTATTGAGCCCAATAAACTTTTCGGTAGCATGGTGAAAATAATTTCGCAAACAAAATATGTGGGGGCATACAGCATTGACCGTGAAATGCGCGATTATAGCCTGCGTTTCATTCGCGAGATTAATGATAAGATTGCCTCGGGTAGTACACAGCCATTTTATTCGGTCGAAGGTTTTGGCTCGGCTGAACTATATTTCCTGATGCTTTATGGGCGCGATGAAGTTTTCACTTCTACTTTCACGGGTTTGTTCAATCGTTTTATGCAAAAATTACCATCTAATGATGGTGATGCATTTTTGAAATCTGTCAAATACAATCAGTTTCGCGATTTTCTTTCACTGTGTTCCAACTTCGGAACTATCAAAGATTTTCTTTCTAAGTTCTCTGGCGAGGCGAAAAGCGATTTATTTATTTCCTATACCTCTAATCTTGAAAAAGAACAGGATGACCTCACTAGCATTGTCCTTATTGCCGAATCGGTTTCAAATATTAACGATAACCAATTGCTTACTATTCTTCAGGCGAATATTAAGAAGGAATACGAAAGAGTGTTAGTGGACTGTGATCAAATCGGCATTTCCATTTACGGGGTATTATCCAGCGTTATTTCCGGTAATTCACGTACTGAGACTGGTTGGTTCAAAAAGGTTTCCCAACAGTTTAAAATTTCACCGGTAGCTTTGCTTTTATCTTCCTCGCTCTTCAACAAGGAAAAACACTGCATTGAGCAAATGTATTTTTACAATGATGATGATGGTCGCAGTTCTTACATCAATTTTATCAATACATTCAAAAATCAACTGGCCTGGAATCTGGAAGACCGAAACAGTTATGTGCGGATTTTCTCACAACAAGGAATGCAGATTGAAATTTTTGCCAATAAACCCGAGTTTGAGGAAAATGGCATTAACGCTATTGATGCTTATTTTAGAGAGAAAGACTTGACTCCCACCGTTATTGTTCATCGCGGGCATAGTTTCCATACCGAAGCAACACTCGAAAAAATTACTTCCTCAGCTAAATTGATTTTTGTGGGCTCGTGCGGTGGCTTTTATCAACTTTCTGTTGCCTTGGAAAATGCTCCCGAAGCACAAATCATCTCTACTAAACAAATAGGTACAAAAACCGTTAACGATATTATGATTTTTGCTTTGAATGAAAACATTCGAAACGGAAGAGATATAGTGTGGAACGACTTTTGGGGAAAGATGCGGGAGAAACTGGGGGGCAATCAATATTTCGGTGATTATATACCGCCCAACAAGAATTTAGGAGCAATTTTTATTCGTGCCTATTATAAAACACTCGGAGTTTAAATGCAAAGACAAGCACAAAAAATATTCCTCATCACAAAAAAGACATTTTTGTGGCTACCGTTGTTGCTGTTTACTCAAAATATTTTTGCCACAGGTGACTCCTCAATTGTCAAAAGCAATATTAAAAGGGCAGATTACTACATTGATGATTTTCAGCAGAAGATTGATTTATTTGATGATAAAGCAGATGGAAAAATTGATTTGGACGATTCTGCACTATCCGTCTATGCCGGAAAGGTTTATTTCAAACTAATTGATTCTATTCAGCGATTGGTTGAAAGTCCGAAGTTTAATGAGATAAAACGAAAACCAGTTCGCGAAACGGTTTACCTCCAATTGCGAAGAGTAAATAACCGCACTATTTATAATGTCAAGCGCTTTGATAATTTTTTTCGGTTTGTTCTGGGAGAGCTAAATGCCATTCACCAGCATAAACTATGCAATTATTTGTCCTGTAATATTCAACAATCGTTTAATACACTTGGAATATTCAAGAACGAAAGTTGTGCCGATTCATTTTTGATTTTTGCCTCGCAATACCGACCCGACTTAGTTTTTATTAATTATGATACTTACGCTTCTCAAAATTATTCATTACATGTACTGGAAGAAGCCGCAAAGATTGCACCAGTGAAGGTGAAGCGTTATTTTAATCCGAAAGATGAAATATTTAAAGCATTACAGCAAAGCAACGATACTGCTGTAAAAATTATTCTTGAGATAAAAGAAAAGTTTAGCCGAAAATCGAATGCGTTTACGCTACTCGATGATATTGTAACTGGAAAACTAACGAAGGAAAAAGCCGATGCTATCGGCAACAATCCTCAAAAATATTTAATAACCATGTTAAATATTAGGGCGAAAAAAAATCCACTCGCTGCTCATTCACTTGAGGACGAGTTGAACATTTACGCGTTAAAGTTTGTGCGTGTGCTGAACGACTTGCATAACGAAAAAGATGCTGTTCGTTTTGCATCAATCGAAGATTTCAGTGCACAGGAACTTTACACATTGATGGTTTACAGCGAGGAAGAAATTTTCACCTCCACCTTCAACGGACTATTTAACCGGATGATGGTTAAAATGGGCGACCAGTCAGGTTTTGATTTTTTAAAGAGTTTGGGCGACAATAAATTCCGTACATTTATAAAAATGAGCGCGGGCTTTGGCAAACTAGGTGAGTTTCTAAGCAGTATGAGTCAGTTACACCAACAAATGCTGATGGTAAAGTTTGCCAGTGGCCTCGAGCAATACAACGATTTATCACAGGCTGTTGAGGTGGCAGATGCTTTCGGAAGCATTACCGATTCACTGGTACTCCGTATCCTGCGCGGAACTATTAAATACGAATACATCCGCCTAAATTCTAAAAATGATTTTCATGGCATGGCACTTTACGGGCTGTTCTCTAATTTATTTGTGGAACGAAATCTTTCGAACGAAAACTGGTTTTTTTCAGTTTCGCAGCAATATACTTTACCGGCTTTCGACCGGATAAAAAGTTCAAAATTATTTTCAAACGACAGTGTAAACCGTTGGCTGATTTATTTTTATGACGATGAAGATGGTGATGCGTCTTTTACAGCCTTCAAAAAAACATTTACCGATTCAAACTGGGCAGTTGTTGACTCCAACATCTACATTATCATCAAATCAAAGAAAGGTCGTGACGTAAATATTTATGCCAATAAACCAAAGAATGAGTACGATGGGCAAGCGAGACTGGAAAAAATATTTGCCGATAATTTTTATGAGCCAAATGTGTTAGTTCATCGGGGGCACAGTTACTATGCATCAAAAACCATTGAAAAAATAAAAGACAATACACAAATTTTTGTACTTGGCTCGTGCGGTGGTTATCACAGCATTTCTTCCATTATCGAAAAATCATCCGAAGCCAGTATTATTTCTTCAAAGCAAATTGGAACCATGTTTGTAAATAACCCCATGCTGAAACTGATGGCAGAATATATTAATCGAGGAGAAGATGTAGAGTGGCAAAAACTTTGGGATGATTTACAGGTGAATCTTAAAGGCAATCCAAAAGCATATGAACGTTTTCTCGATTACATCCCTCCGCACAAAAACTTAGGGGCTATTTTTATTAAGACCTACAATCGGATGATTGAACAGGAGAATTAGATCATTAATATTCTATGGTTGTCCCCCCGATCTTCAAACAACGCAATAAACGAGATTAAGACTTTAGATTCTGATGTTCAAAAGAAAAAAAGCCATTCTGAAAATCAGAATGGCTTTAAATTTCCTTAGTTGTTACTATTACTTATTCGAACCAGCTTTTAAACCCGGGTGAGGTGCTGGCGGATTACTATCTCCACCTTCGCCATCGTTCGCGTATCTGAACTCAACGCGATTCTTCATTTTCCTCTCATATGGAGTTCCTTCAGCAGCTTTCTTTCCACCTTGGTATTTAACTACAAACCGATCTCTAGAAATTCCGTATTTCTCAACCATGTAATCCACTGCAGCATTTGAACGATTCCATGCAAGTTGCTCGTTAAACTTCTGGTCATTCTTCGATTCATCGTAACCGGTCACCACCACTTTCATATCAGGACACATCTGCATTCTTTCTGCAATTTGGTGCAGGTTGCCGTAGTATTGAGGGTCTATATAGTATTTATCATTATCAAACACCACACTCGGCAATTCAATCTTCGAGCAATCATAATTTCCTCCACCGCTACCTTTGCGCTTACCCGTACCTAAACCTTCAGCATTACCGGTTGTGTCACAACAAGGATTAGGCGGAATAATAGCTGCACCATTCGAATCAATAGGGAAACCAGGAGGAGAGAACGGTTCTTTGTCTAAACAATCAATAATTCCATCATGGTCGCTGTCAAGTGCTACACCATGCGTATCAACCGGACAATCTTTCTTTGTGTTCGGTTCTTTATCTAACGCGTTGATCACGCCATCACCATCATCATCTTTCAGAATATCCTCTGCCAAGGACTTAGGGTCTACTTCTCCTAATTTTCTGTAAGTGTGATACATTGGATTTAGCCAATACATTGGTTCGGTTCTGTTTTTACCAATGTGAAAATTCAGGCTGATAGAAGTATATGAAATGTTATCATTACTTCTCGTGAAGCTTGCATGTTCATCCTGTTGCCATCTATAGCCATCTAACAAGTCACTGCCGGTTAGTATCACTCGTTCTTCCAAACCAATACTCATAAATTTGGCTACATGAAACTGAAGGCCTAAACCCACCGTAGCTGCTGGTACAAATTGCCAGTTTTTAAAACCTGGAGCGTTATTTTCATGCTCCGCAAGCGATTCATACTTGCCATCATAAATCTTACTAAGCCGATTAAGTGCTTCTTTTCTTTTATCTATTCTTTCGTTTACATTAATCCCCTGAGGAACTTTTACATAAAGTGCATGAACATGAGAAAAATCATACACATCTCCGCTTGCATTCAATGCATCCATATAAGCGGTAAAAAAGAAAGTACTTATTCCTCCAACAACATAAAAATTAACCAGATTTCTTTCCTTGTGAAAACGGATATTCCCTAGGTTAATTACTACAGCCAAGTGTGCTTCATGAACATAAGTGCGGTAGTTATAAAAGAACATCTTGTTCATGGTAAGCGTGTCTAAAGTTTTGCTTCCATCTAGAATTGGATTGTTCCAGTAATTTACGCGTGGGTCATAATATCCATGCAATGCACGATTAAAGGCAAGGTTTGCATCCGGTTCCCAGTTCCGCCCCGTCATCATCATAAAGTTATAACCTCCTCGTAGTGAGAAAGTGTAGCCCAATGCTTTGCGAATAGTGAAACCAGCTCCTATATTTTGAACAACTCCCGTACCAGTAACGTATGGTTTAACATCACCACTTATAAATGCAGATCCGAAGTTTACACCAATCTCCCATTGGTCTTTTGGTTTAGCCGGAAAAACATATTGGCGATTTAGGTATGCTTGCTGTTGCTTTGTTTTCTTTTTATCTTTTTGATAAACTGCAGAATCTAAATCGTAGCGAGGTTGAAGTGGAGTGGAAATCTCTCTTCTACGATAGAAGTTGTAATTTTTAGCATCCATATCCGGCTTCATAAACTGAAGCTGGTTCTGGCGGTCTTTCCCGTTAACTGCCACAGTATCACTTGCAGAAGTTTTTGATTTAGAGCTTTTCCCTGTAGTTGATTTGTCGGATTTAGAACTTCCTTTATTTGCAGTAGTTGATTTACTTTTTGACATACTTGTCTTTTCTTTATCAGAAGATTTTGAAGAAGTCTTTGTCGTTTTTGCGGGCTCCTGTTTCTTTGAAGCAGCATTTGTTTGGGCCTGCACAACCATAACAGCAAGCAAAAACACAAATACCATTAGCAGCTTTGTAAATTTTCTCATAGTCAATACATTAGTTAGTCCACCTTAGTATACATTGATAAATCCTTCTTTCACTTCCTTTACAGCCGCAATCCTAATATTATCGGATTGGCAAATTAAATTAATTTTTGGTAAACAGAGAAAAAAGAAAAATATCATTGCTAATGTAACAGCGCAAAACAATAAGCATTCAACCTAATAAGCACGGTTATTTTTCCCCTCCATATAATTTATGAATGCTTTATTTGCAACTTTGCTCCCCCCAGGTGTTGGATAATTACCGGTAAAATACCAGTCACCCAGATTATCGGGACAAGCTATATGAAGGTCTTCAATTGTTTGATAAATAACCTGCACATCAGCAAAAATGTGTTTCGGTCTTACTATCTCCGATATCTTTTCCGAAATTTCATAGGCAGTAAACAAATCATACAATTCTTTTACATGATTCTTTACTTCAGAAGCGGGTTTTAAATCGTCCGCTTTACATTTCCCATATACTTCGTCCAATTTACTAGTGAGTTTTCTGTCTTTTAACAATTCAATCAAAGCTCGGAAGGCGATAAAATCGTTCATCTTGCTCATATCGATACCATAACAATCGGGAAAGCGAATTTGTGGAGCAGAAGAAACAATAATTATTTTCTTCGGATTCAGCCGGTCGAGAATTGCAAGAATACTTTTTTCTAATGTGGTGCCTCGAACTATGGAATCGTCAATAACGACAAGTGTATCTGTGTGTGCTTTAATGGAGCCGTAAGTAATGTCGTAAACGTGGCTTACCATTTCATCGCGAGAAGTATCATCAGTAATAAACGTTCTGGCTTTCACATCCTTCACTGCGATTTTTTCAATTCTCGGATGTAAAGCCAGTAACTGATCTAATTCCTGAGGTGAGATATTTTTTTCGGTGAGAATTCTTTTTTGCTTGTGTTCCTTTAAATGGTTTTCCATTCCTTCCATTAAACCATAAAAAGCAACCTCAGCAGTGTTCGGAATAAAAGAAAAAACCGTGTTTTCAAAATCGCCATCAACTGCATTAAGAACGGTTGAGCTAAGAAGTTCTCCTAATTTTTTCCTTTCGCTGTAAATTTCTTTATCCGTACCGCGACTAAAATAAATCCGTTCGAAACTGCAAGATTTTTTCTCCCCTGGGTCGCGAACCAAATCGTGCTTTACTCTTCCATCTTTCTTAATAACTAACGCATGACCTGGTTTTACTTCGTGAATTTTTTCGAACGGAACATTAAATGTTGTTTGAATAGCCGGACGCTCTGAAGCAACTACTACCACTTCATCATCATAATAATAATATGCCGGACGAATGCCATTAGGGTCGCGGAGAACAAACGAATCACCATGACCAAACATACCTGCCATTGCATAGCCTCCATCAAAATCTTTTGCTGCACGAGAAAGAATTCTGCGCACGCTTAATTCCTTTACAATAAAATCGGTGATCTCTTTATTGCCATAGCCTTGGTCTTTGTACTTATCGAAAATCTTTTGCACTTCATCATCCAAAAAATGTCCGATTTTTTCCATCACCGTAATCGTGTCGCTTCGCTCGCGCGGATGCTGACCGAGTGTAATGAGCATATCGAATTGCTCCTCCACATTCGTCATATTGAAGTTCCCTGCTAAAACAAGATTACGGGTCATCCAATTATTTTCACGAATAAAAGGGTGGCAATAACTGTCGGAGTTTCTTCCATATGTACCGTACCGCAAATGCCCCAACAATAATTCTCCAATAAAAGGACTGTTTCGTTTATACCAATCAGCTTCCGCAACAGGATTTTCAAGTGCTTTTCTGTCGACAGGAAAAGTATTGAATATCTGACTGAACACATCAACAATTGGTTGGTTTGAAGTGCTACGAACACGGTTGATGAAGTGACTGCCCGGATGCGGGTCGAGTTTGATAACAGCTGCACCGGCTCCATCCTGACCGCGGTTATGCTGCTTTTCCATAAGCAGATACAACTTATTTATGCCGTACGCTATGGTGCGGTATTTTTCTACATAATATTCTATTGGTTTGAGCAGTCGGATGAGGGCTATTCCGCACTCGTGTTTTATTGGATCGCTCATAAACAAAGTGCAAATGTAAATTTTTGAACGGAAGAAATAAGTGGGAAATAAAATTAGTAAGCGAAATCAATTTTTGTTTTGCTGCTTCTATACATTCTTTGTGTTCCTGAATGCTTTTTAATTACTTTTTTAAGCGTTTTGGGTTTTTGTTGATGAAATCTGCCCAGCCTGAAACCTTGCCTGCTACTGCTCCGGCAATGCTGCCACTTTGAAAGTGGTGACACACTGCTGCAGCCAATCCGTCTGTTGCATCTAAAAATTTAGGCTGTAATTCGAACTTAATTAATTGCTGAAGCATGGCTGCTACCTGCTCTTTTGAAGCGTTTCCGTTACCGGTTATAGATTGCTTTATTTTTTTCGGAGAATATTCAAATACGTCCACTTCGTTGGTAAGTGCCGATGCAATTGCCACTCCCTGTGCCCTTCCAAGCTTGAGCATGCTCTGAACATTTTTGCCAAAGAAAGGCGCTTCAATGGCACATGAATCGGGATGATAGTTTTCAATCAACCCTTCAATTTTTTCATAGATAATTCTGAGTTTTTGCAACGGGTTTTCATATTTAGAAAGATGAATTACGCCCATGCTCAGCAAAGTAATTTTTTGTTTCTCTACCTCAATAATTCCGTAACCCAATACAATAGTTCCGGGGTCGATGCCGAGGATTATTTGCTTTTTGCTGCTCACAAGTTCAAATATATCATTCACTATTTACTATTTGCCATTCGCTGTTAACTTGCCCGCGTGAATTGGTTACAGAACAAAAATTTATTGCTCGTTTTTAAAATTGCCCTGTTCATTCTCATGTGCTGGTTTATTGCCAGTCAACTTTTTTTAAAGAATGATTTTAAAGAGCAAGTCGGTTTTTTCCGTCACAATTTCAACGCTGAAAATTTTTATCTGTTTGTTGCTGCGATTGTATTAATGCCTGTAAACTGGTTGCTCGAAACTGTAAAATGGCGGTTGCTTATAAAAAGTGCTGAACCGTTTGCTCATCTTTTCAAATCGGTTATTGCAGGAATCACTCTGGGTTTTGTAACACCGGCAAGAAGCGGAGAATTTGTAGGCAGGGTTTTGTTTGTGGCGGAAGAAAACAAAGCAAAGATTTTCTACCTCAGTTCCATTGGCGGCATAGCCCAATCGGTAGCAACGCTCACGGCAGGAGTATTTTTTGTTTTTATGTGGAGTGCCAATTCTTTTTTTTATGGATTAACTATTGGTGTAGCATTGGTTTTTATGTTGATATATTTTCGTTTCGATTTGCTGAACCGGTTTATTTCTTCCAATTCATTTCTTAAAAAACACAGTTTAATTATTCGCGAAAAAGAACTGCCGGATATTACCACGCAAATAAAGGTTCTTGTTCTTTCATTCATTCGTTTCGGGGTTTACCTTCTCCAGTATGTTTTGTTGCTAATGTTTTTCGGAGTGAGCAGTGATTTTTTTGCGCTGCTTATTCACAGCGGAGTTTTTTTAGTGGCGCAAACTTTTTCGCCCATGATGCCGTTTGTGGATGTGAGTTACCGGGGCGGAAGCGCTTTGTATGTTTTCCATAATTTTTCTCAAAACAATATTGCCGTGCTAAGTGCGGTAATGATGGTGTGGCTGATTAATCTGGTCATTCCTTCGTTGATTGGCTATTTCTTTATTTTGAACCGGAAGTTTAAAGTCTGAATGTATGGAAGGAATGTTCACACACGAATATTTTATGAAGCTGGCTTTGAAAGAAGCATCGTATGCGTATGAAGAAGACGAAGTACCGGTGGGTGCCTTGGTGGTGTGCAACAACAAAATCATTGGCAAAGGTTATAATCAGACTGAAAAGCTGAAAGATGTAACGGCTCATGCCGAAATGATTGC
>CAIYOV010000511.1 GCA_903927935.1 uncultured Bacteroidota bacterium
GGTTTTACATTAGCGACCATTTCTTTATACTTTTCAGGGGACTCATTCATAAAGCGCTCTTTAGCTATTTTATAACTTTCTATGTCCCTCATTTCATTCCCGATCACTTCATATTTGAAGTATCCATTGTCAACAATTTTTTTATCTGTTGATGTAATGCCTTTCTCATTAGTTGAAGTGACTGGGGTTTGTGCACCAAGAGAAATAAAAAAACTTTGCAGACATACAATGATCATTAACGCAACAGATCGCATAATAGATTTAAAGTAAAAATGTGTATTCATTCTTGGCCATTTAGTTATTTAAAATATGTGTCAGCCGTAGTAAACCGAGACATAATTATCTGTTTTTTTTTTGGCATTACCAAATAAGCGCGTTGCCTGGGGACCCAACTCAACAGTTCAATGAAAATTTATATTGCTTAAACCGGATTACAGCAACCAGCCTGAAGAAAATTTCTCCTTATAGATGAAATTGAAATGAATTTGTGTAGTAATACACCTATTTACTAAAGAAAGAAACGGGTCATAAGTGCTTGCAGATTTGCAAGCACTTATGGTATTTAACTCAAAATCATAATCCTACCGCTTCTGCCTTTCAAGTTACCATCAATGTATATAATTTTCATTTACCAAACAGCTGAGATTGATACCAAACCATCTCTTACCACTGCCTGCACAGCTGAATAGGGTATAAAAACATTTATGGGCATAGCCTGCGCAGCAGAGACATACGCTCACACACTTATGTGACAAGCCTGCGCAGCAGCGACAGACACCCACACACTTGTGTGACAAGCCTGCTCCGCAACGACAGACACTCACACACTTGTGTGACAAGCCTGCGCAGCAACGACAGACACTCACACACTTGTGTGACAAGCCTGCGCAGCAACGATAGGCACCCACACGCTTGTGTGGCAAGCCTGCTCTGCTGAGCTGGGCATAGAAACATTTGTGGGCAAAGCCTGCGCACCGGAGCAGGACATAAAAACATTTGTGGGCATTGCCTGAGCAGCAACGACAGACACCCACACATTTGTGTGATACGCCTGCGTAGCTGAGAGCAATACCCAATTGCAAAAAAAATTAAAAAATACAGCCGGTTATATGGAATAAGAGGCCAATCTGCATTTAACTGTAAACAATATTTTTTAACCATTAAAATCAAGAATTATGAAAAAGACATGGAGTTATTTCGTAAACCCCTTTTTGGTTCTGGGTAAAAAGAACTTTAAGAAAGCCGTAAAAATTTCTACTTACCACGACAGTGCCCTGCAAACGGCTTCGGGCGACCCGTTTTTTGCCGCCATGTATGCGGCATATCATCCGTTTCATCTGGCACTGGTAGCCGCTTACAACACCTGGAAAACCTCAGGCGGTATGCAGAAGGGTTCTACACAAACCGTGGAAGAATTGCTTAACCTGCTAAGCCCGGTAAAAATAAATGCCTGGGATGCTCAGGTGCAGATAGTTTTACCTAAAGGTTCGCCCGACTATGTGGCGGTGTTGCCGCAGGGGCATACTCCTTTTGCACAGAGCGAAATTGACGAGCGCATCAATGCGGTTCAACAATTAGGACTGGCCCTTGTTCCTTTTCCAGCACTCGCAGCTTTAAAGTTAGAGATAGATACCTTTTACGGACAACTAACCGTTGCGCGAAACACACAGTTAGGTAAAAAAGGTGATACTGAACACTACAGCGATATGCTGCGCGAAAAGATAAGCGATGCCTTGATTGCCATGTATGGCGATTTAGGATTGGTAATGGATAAAGCCAAAACGAACCCCATTGATGCCGAACCGTTGTTCGATCTGGATACTATCCGCAACCGCCAGCAGTCGGTGTTTAAAGGCATACTTTCCGGCAACGAAAATAAATTGTTAGTGGAACGTACCTTCAGCAATCTTGACGAAATGAGGCTGCAAAGCTTAGCCGGCACTAAACTGGGCTTTTACATGGCTGCCAATTCCGGTGACGCCCCGGCAGGTTATACTTTAATAGAAGTGGAAGTCAATACAAAGGTAATTGTAAAAGTTACCGACTTCGGTCCGCTGTCCAATCACTTTCTGCATGTAATAAATACCGGTGCCACCAAAGGTGAATATAAAGTGCAGATACTGTAAATGTAACTGTCGGAATAAAAAAAGCTCCTTGCATTATCAGCAAGGAGCTTTTGTGTTTTTTATCTCATTATGGTAACAGTTCCGCTTCTGTCTTTTACCTTACCATCGAAGTAGGTAATTTTCATTTGCCAAACATAGGTATCAAAAGGCAAGGCCTTACCGTCATTTTTTCCATCCCATCCATTTTGTCCGGTAATACCGTTTGCCTGATTTGCATTTTGGTATACTTTGTGTCCCCATCGGTCAAAAATATCTATTGCAATATTTGTCGCTCCGAGAATATCAAATTCAAAGCGATCGTTCAGGTTATCATTATTTGGCGTAAACGCGGTTGGGATAAATGCAGAAGGTTCTACTTCTACAATTATTGATGCAGTGTCTGAAGCATAACAAGAATCAGCATTCATAACAGTAACCGTAAACACCGTAGTAAAATACGGAGTTACATATGGATTAGCGCAATTAAGCGGATCCCCGCAATTATCGAAATTAAATATAGAATGACCTGAAGAGTCAGCAAGCGGGCTCCATATATATGTTATTACAGGTTGATTCGCAGTAGCAAATAATTGTGTGGTCATTCCCTGCAGGATAACAATCTGCGGAGATACCAAATCAACCGTAAGCGGTATTGGAGATGAAATGGTAAATACCTTTGTTCCTTCACATCCGTTTGCATCTTTAACCACTATAACGTAGTTGCCGGGAGCCAGATTATTGAAAGTATTTGATGCCTGAGCTATTCCATTCAACTCATATAAATACGGAGGGCGTCCGCCAGTAGCTGTGGCTGTTACGGAACCGGTAGAGTTATTCGAACATTTTGAATCTGTAGGAGTTGTCGTAATTTCTATCGGAGTAGGATTAGTCACTGTAGACGATACAGTAGCTGAACAACTATTTACATCGGTAACAGTTAATTCATAAACGCCAGCCTCTAAATTAGTTGCCGTTGCACCAAGTTGAGAAGGAGAAGTATTCCAATTATAAATATATGGTGGATTACCACCTGTAACCGCTACTGAAACGAATGCATTATTGGATCCGAAGCAAGTAGGATTGCTGATCGAAACTGTTGTGTGCATTCCGTTTGATTCTATTACAACAAATGATGCCGTTTTGATACAACCACGGCTATCTGTAACGGTTACACTATACGTTCCGGCTATCAAGCCTGTGATACTTTGCGTTGTTTGTCCATTTGACCATGCATAAGTATAGTTAGGAGTACCTCCTATAACCGTAATATTAACTTCACCGGTGTTAAATCCATTGCAGAAAACATTAGTAACAACACCGGTAATATTAATCTCAGATGGCTCAATTACATTAACACTATCATAAGTATGGCAACCGTTCGAGTCTGTTAAGAGAACGATATACTTACCGGCAAATAGACCTGTTTGATTAGAATCCGGTATAAAATTACTCCACAAATATTCGTATGGTTTTGTGCCTCCGGATGGCAATGCTGCTACTGAACCATTGCTACCACCAAAGCATGAAATATCAGTCCCTATAGCTTGAACATGGAGTACGGCCGGTTCTGAAACTACATAAAGGGATGCTGCCTGACATCCGTTCCCATCAGTAACAGTTACCGTATAACTGCCTCCTGTTAAACTTCCTACATCTTCAGTAGAAGGTCCATTAGACCAGTCAAACCCATAAGGTAATGTACCACCATAAGCAGTAATGTCAATAAAGCCATCATTATTCCCGTTGCACGATACGTTTTTAATAAATCCTGAAGTGTAAATTAAATCGGGTTCAATTAATACTGTCGAGTCTACCCTTACACAATTCCTATTGTCTGTTATAGTGATAATATATACCCCTGCACCGATATTCGTTTGGTCTTCAGAGGATGGACCATTGCTCCAGCTAAATGTATAAGGAAGCGTTCCACCGGAAGGTATCAGATCAATTGAACCGTTCAATTGTCCATTGCATAAAGGATTTTTTACAATAAAACTTGAATTGATTGGTGTAGGGCTAACAATTATTGCTGAAGTGATAGCGGTACATCCGTGTGTATCTGTGACAGTAACTGCATAGGTTCCATCAGATAGAGAAGAAATGTCTTCTGTAGTTGGTCCATTGCTCCATATATATGTATAACCCGGAGTGCCTCCTGTAACACTAAGATCTATAGCTCCATCGTGTGCGTTGAAACAACTTACCTGAGTAACTGAAGTAGTCAGAACCAATTGACTTGGCTCAGCTATTGTAATTGATTGGCTCTGTTGACAACCGTTATGATCGGATATAATTACGTTATATACGCCACCACTCAAATTACTTACATCTTCAGAGGTTTCAAAAGTTGACCATAAAAAGGAATAAGCCGGAGTTCCTCCGCTTACAGTGAGGTTAATTGAACCATTCGCTGCCCCAAAGCAGGTTGCATCCGTTCCAACCACTGAAGCAACAAGAGGAGTTGGTTCGCTGATAATTTGAGTAATGGTTTCTGTACAACCATTTCCATCTGTTACCGTAGCTGTATACGTTCCTAATTTAAGCAATGAAATATCTTCGGAAGTAGCACCATTGCTCCATACATATGAATAAGGTGGTACTCCGCCATTAGCGGTAATATCAATAGCCCCTGAAGAATCACCTGCACATAATAAATTATTATAAGAAGCTACATTCAGGAATAATGGAAGCGGCTGTGTAACAACTGATGAACCGGTAGATAAACAACCTCTTGAATCTGTAACAGTAACAGTATAGACACCAGCAATCACACCGGTTAAATCTTCTGTGGTTAGTCCGGTGTTCCAGCTAAAAGTGTACCCCGGTGTTCCACCGGTTACGGATATATATACATCGCCTGTTGCAGTTCCATTGCACAATACATTATGAACTGAATCTATTGCCACAACTATTGGAGTAGGTGGAGCAATCGTAACATTTACAGTTTCTGTGCATCCTTTTGAATCGCGACCGATTACGATATAGGTACCTGCTGTTAATCCGGTAAAAGTTCCCGATGGCTGATAAGTAACACCATTAATAGAATAGGAGTAAGCCGGTATACCGCCATTGACATGCACCGTAAATGAACCATCTGCTGCACCTATGCATGAAACATCTGCCTGTGCATCTATAGCTACAGAAATAATGTAAGAATTATTGATGGTAATACTTGCTGTATCTAAGCAGCTGTGAGTGTCATAAACGCTTACTAAATATGTGCCTGCACCCATTCCACTGAAAACATTTCCGGGTTGAAGAGGCCCCCCGTTTAAAGAATAACTGTATGGAGGAACACCACCGGATGCTGTTACGGTGATGGTGCCATCAAAAACATTAGCACAACTTGCATCGGTTCCTGCAAGTGTTTGTGTAATATCCGCAGGTTCCCCGATAACTACCGGTGTTCCATAAGGTTGAATACAGCCAAAATTATCTTTTACATAAACACTATAGGTCCCGGCAATAAGGCCTGTAAAAATATTCGATGGCTGATAAGTAACGCCTCCATCAATTGAATAAGTTAGGCCTCCGTTACCACCCGCAGCATTTACTGTAATTGTTCCTGTATTCCCTCCGTTACACAAAACATCGGTTGTATTTACAGAACTGTAAGTAATGACAGGAACTATACTCACAGATGCCCCACCGGTAAATCCACTTGTTCTGTTGCATCCATAAACATCCTGAAGACCGGTAAATGAATATACCGTTGGGCTTAAAGAAGGGTTTACTGAGATAGCATCCCCATTATTCAATCCTAAAGCTGAAAAGTTACTTACACCATCTGTGTAGCTTATGCTGAATGGACCGGTTCCCGGATTTAAATTAATATTAATAGTTGCAGATGTTCCGGGACAAATAGTTTGATTAACCGGAGACATGCTTGCGTTGGGAGTTGGCCTTCCTATTACAGTAATCGTATTTGAATATGCTGAACTTCCACATTTGTCAGTTGCTTTTCTCCGTATTACGTAAGTTGAACCAGGAGGGACAAGAGTAGAACTATTCCATGTTGAAGCAGAAACACCTAATGAGTTAAATGTTGAACCTCCGTCAGTAGACAATTCCCAATCATAATTGAACGAACCTCCATTTAAAAATCCTACAGTTCCACCGGTTGCACCGCTTATGTTGGTAAAGTTACCAATAGGCTGGCCTTCACATACGCTTGAGTTATCAGCAATGCCGCCAATTGTTCCTCCATTTATAGCCGGAACAGTTTGGAGATTTAATCCAACATTGGCCAAACCTGCTCCACACACATCCACTAAACGCACTTCTATGTTATCTGTTGAGTTTAATACATATCCGGTAGGAGAACCCACAACTCCACCCGCTACACAGCATCCCGCATTATAAATTAATCCTCCGTTTACATATATCTGGAGATTATCATCATGCGCATTATCAGAAACAGTATATAATCCGCAAGGGAAACCGGTTCTACGGGCACGGATGGCAAAATTATCATTTGGAACTTCACAACCGGACCAACCCGCTGCAGTAGAAGGATTGCTGTTAGCTGCCCAAAATGCAGTTGTAACAAAATTCAAATTATTATCAACATAAACTCCATATCTAGCTGCAGGAATAGGAATAGAAATATCTGCAGTTGCAAAGGCTTCTACGTTCCATGCATTATTTCCCGAACCAGGATCTGAAGACGGGATACATTCTTTGTATGAGAGAATAGCTGAACCTTGTCCCGGAACCCATGCATTACAAGTATTATTACTTGTGTTCCAAGAGTGTGTATTCACAGAAACCAAACCGGTAAATGATCCTGACCACCATTCAGAAGACTCTGGTCTAACAACAGGGGGGCAGTTTCCACCCGTCCACGGATCCTGTATCGGAGTTACAGAATTATTATATGGCAGTACTCCTGATGCCGTGGATAATGTCATATCCCATACATAAGGAAGAACAGCCGATGCTGTAACGTAGTCAAATGAATAAATTCTACCCGGAGAAGCATTAAAGCTAGTATAAGTACCGCTACCGACACTCACATTGGCCCATGCTGCAGAGGGGGTTAAAGAACCTCCTGTAGTAAATGCGCTGATTCCACATTGCGCCTGTGTTATTTCATTAATGGAAAATAAAATAACCGTAAAGAACAAAAATCTAAAAGTAGTAGTTCTGGAGAATAAACATTTTCTCATGCGGTATGCGTTTAGTGTTTAAAATGAGTATAAAATAGTGCGTAAAAGTCGCTGATTAATAATTACTACAACTGAAACTTGGAGCAAAATAAGATGTAAAAGGAAAATCCCAAAAAAAATGGAAGTTTTTTTTTAAGATGCTGTTAAAATCAAAAGGATATTTAGGAGAAATTAATCTATAATAGCTTCTTCGTTTTTAAAAACAGAAGCTATTTTAAACGCGTTGCTGACAAATAAAACCTTAGGGTTGCCATTTCGCTCCACGTGATAATAAAGTTGATTCAAAATTTTTGAAAGTGTTTCCAGTTGGGTTGTTTCCAATTTAGAGGAAAGACATGCAGCAAATTTAAATTCTTCTCCATCTAATTTTTCGCTTATCCCGTTCAGCGAAATCAAGCTGCATTCGCGTAGAAAGAAAAGCGCGTATTTCAAAAATATTTTCTGGTTCTCTCGCCCTATTTTAGAAATCTCTTCAACCCACTCCAATAAATTAGAAGAATTAGTCGGGGAATTTTTCTGTTTAAGATTAAAGCAACACACCAACCAACGATGTAATAATTTATCATTAGCACTTTCTTCTCCCTGGACATAATTAAGAGCAGCATTAAAATTTCCATCGCTGATTCGCGCAATACGTTTAGCTGCACTTTCCTCCATTTCAAAACGTTTGAGCAATGCTTCTTTCACATCAGCATCGTCAATGGCACTTACTTTTATTAATTGTGTACGCGAAACAATTGTGTTTAAAATCATTTCCACATTTTCAACTACCAGAATAAAAATGGTATTGGATGGAGGTTCTTCAATTACTTCTTATTTAGTTACTTCGACTCCTGGGAGTTTAACTAAATCAGGAATTAATAGTCCAATTACGATTAGTGGTTTAACTAATGGAACTAGTTATACTTTTACTGTTAAAGCGATTAATGTTGTTGGAA
>CAIYOV010000512.1 GCA_903927935.1 uncultured Bacteroidota bacterium
CTGAATTGTCGAATAACGAATGAATCACGTTCTGTCGGTCAACATTTACTTTTATTTCGCTCTGATAAATTGCTACTCCGTTAAAAGTTTGTGTAAACGAATAATGAAACCCACCGGGGCTTTGATTGATATAATTCAATTTTAAACCGGTACGAAAATCTTTCAGGTTAATAATGTTTTGCTTTAAATATGCCGACACCGTGGCTACATTATTATCTCCCTCCAGCTTTATTTTATTAAAAGATGAACGGCAGGTAGAGTTTCTATATTGAGCAGGAGAGTAGTCGGCATCTGTTTTTTGAGCAAACGGGTAAAGTGAGTTAAGCAGGAAAAAGTAGAGAATCAGTTTTTTCATTGATATAAAGATAGCGAATTAGGCATGGGCAATATCCAATACTCCACTCGAAACAATAATTAGTACAATAGAAACGACAGCAAACGCTAAGCCCAGCAAATTGATTTTGGAAATTTTTTCTTTAAAAAAGAGAATGCCGGCAAGCGTTGCCACTGCTACCGTTCCTAAGTTACTCACCGGAAACACCACAGAACTTCCCCAACTGATTGTTGCAAGTGCTTCGAGAAGAAAAAGGAAAGAGAAGTAGTTGGCTATTCCCAAAAGAATACCTCCAATCAAACTATTGATGTTGAAAGAAGTTCTTTTAGTAACTAATTGAAAAATAAAAATCAGTAAGCCAACTAAACCGGCTGCAACAAAAAGAAACAATGAGAATTCTTCAATACCGGTGTTACTTAAATATTTTTTATTGGCGTATTGAGTTAAGCTATCGCAGGCACCGCTGCCTGCAAAAACTATAATTGGCAGAAAGGCAAACGATGATTTATGTTCCGGACTTTTGGGTTCTTCCTTTAAACTGGAAAGGATAACTGCGGCAAATGCAAACAAAATACCGGTCAGTTTCATCCAGTTAAAACTTTCTCCGTAAATAGTAAACGCAAGCAGCACCGGAAAGACCAACCCGAGTTTCATGGCAATAGAGGCTGTGGAAACACCGTAGCGGATAGTAGTGATGCTGGTGAGGTTAAAAATGATGATGAAAAAACTACCAAGCAGTAACGAAAGCGGAAGCCAGGCACTTGAAAAAACCTCTCCGCTAAACAACCTCGATTTATCAGGCAGGAAAATAAGTGCGCAGGCAGTAGCCGATAAATAATTAAAAACAATAGCCTGGAAAACGGGAATGCCTCTGCGCTCAAATATTTTGAAAGCAAGAATCAGCAGCGTGGTGCAAAGAATAGAGAGCAGCAGGTATATCATGAACGGGTGTTGATGTATGTTTTCAATACATCTTTTTCTATTAAAATTTCATCTAAAGGTTTAACGGAAATTAGAGGAGCTTGTTTCCCGTCTTTCAAAATGTGAGGAGTGGTAAATACTCTTGCCTCATCCCAATAATTTGCTGTGATGAACTGTTGCAGCGTATCTGGTCCGCCTTCTACAGTTACCGATTGAATATTAAGTTGGTGAAGCGCGGTTAAAATTTGCTGAACGACATTACCGGTGAAATCAATTTTCAGGGATTGAATGTTTCCATCGGTTCTGTTTTCAATTTCATTGAACACAATGGTCTTTGCTTGCTCATTAAAAATCTTTTTGGTTTTTGGTAGCAGTAGTTTCCGGTCAATTACCATTCGCACAGGATTGTTTCCTTTCCACAAGCGTGCAGTCAATTCGCAGTCATCTACCGCAACGGTGTTTCTGCCCACTAAAATTCCTTGCTCTTCGGTTCTCCATTTATGCATCAGCTTTTTCGATTCGCTGTTGGTAAACCAGAATTGTTTCGGTTCATTCAATGCCATAAAACCATCGGCACTCTGCGCCCATTTTAAAATAATGTATGGACGATGCTTTGTATGGAACGTAATAAACCTGCGGTTCAGGAAATCAGCTTCTGTTTTTAAAACTTCTGTCATTACTTCCACACCGGCTGCTCTTAACTTCTCAATACCCTTACCTGCAACCAAAGGGTTAGGGTCGTAACTGCCAATAACCACCTGTGGAATATTTTTCTGTAAAATCAAATCGGCACAGGGTGGAGTTTTTCCAAAATGCGAACACGGCTCCAGGTTTACATACAAGGTTGAATCTTTCAGAAACTCCGGATTGGAAACTGAATTTATAGCATTCACTTCGGCATGTGCATCACCATATTTCTGATGATAACCTTCGCCAATTATTTTTCCATCATGAACAATCACGCAACCAACCATCGGGTTAGGTGCTACGTTCCCCAATGCGCGAACGGCAAGGTC